>CADBMQ010000120.1 GCA_902795765.1 Oscillospiraceae bacterium
CTCGGTGCATTTTGAGCAGCAGATACAGCACTTGTTATTTTGAAGTCCGTTACCATTAACAATATCGTTTGCGAAGTCGGGGTAAGCGAAAATCATTCTGCCGTAACCTGCCATATCGTATGAGTTGTTTTCGATATAACCTGCTGCAACATTTGCCGATTCAGTTCCAAGTAACGACAAAGCGCTTGTTATAAACTTCATATCGGGAAGAGCAGTTTTAAGCTCCTTAACACCGTTTTGAACACGAGCAACACCCTCAATCGGGAACTCATCAGCAGTGTATCCACCGGCAGCGAACGGACGGTTAACATGCGGATTGAAATATGGGTTACCCATTGAAATGTTGATGATACGCATACCCATATCGTAAAGTTCGCCGATAAGTTTCTTCGGCTCGGCAAGGTCAACGTTGATGCCGTCACCCTGTTTCACACCAAAACCGTACGGATACTCAAATCCGTCATAAACGTTAAGTCTTGACGAAACGATAAAGTCCTTGCTACAAGCGTCGATTGTGCCTTTAACAGTCTGTTTGAGCATACGAGTTCTGCCTTCGTAGTCTCCGCCATACTTTCCGTCACGATTGTATGCAGAAAGCAATTCCGACAAAAGGTAGCGGTGACAAGATTTGATGTCAACACCGTCAAAACCTGCCTTTTCAGCGAGAACGGCATTTTTAATAAGTGCCTCGCTAACTTTATCAAGATACTCGTCAGTCGCAATGCGATCTGCCGAAATCGGGTTATCTTTCTCGAAAATCGGGTTGTTGTATGCAATAATCGGAGCGGGAACACCCTCTGGCTTTGAATATCTGCCCGAGTGAGTATCCTGCATAATAACAACAGGCTCGAAACCGTTCTCACGCATACCTGTCGATTTAATTTCTTCAACAATACGCTTGAACTCGTCAAGATTTTGCTCGGTAATCATAAGTTGACGGGGATTAGCACGACCTTCATTAAGACAAGCAGTAGCCTCAAACCAAATAAGACCTGCACCGCCTTTTGCAAAACGGCGATAGCGTCTGTATGTAAGCTCGTCGGGACTGCCGTCAGCCTTGCCGTCGCAACCTTCCATAGCCTGACAAGCAAGTCTGTTTTGAATTGTTTTGCCCATAATGTCAAGAGGCTCTTTAAGTGCCGAAAGATTTTCTGCATAAGGCATCGGTTGATCGAGCAAAGCATTTTGTGCTTTAAAGTTTATTGTGTTTGTATAAACTTTTCTGTCAAATTTATTTTCCATAAGGTACAACTCCTTTAATTTCTTTGATTTTATGATACACCACTTGGCAAAATATTCAATAAACAGATTGCTCTTTTTTATGTAAATATTGCTTTTTTGAAAATAGCAGTGGTTGAAATGCACAAATAAATATACGCCTCTTTGTGCAATAAAGCGACAAAAAAATACATACTTGATTTTATTACTATACGGTGTTATATTATATAAGGATAAAATCATTTGGAGGTGCTAAAATGGGCAGACTGATACAAAATGCGATATACAGCAATAAAGTTGACGGTCTAACAGCACATACCCACGATTGCTACGAGATTATTTATGTAAAAAAAGGGAAACTCAAAGTTGATATATCGGGCGAAAGTTATGTAGCAAATGCTCCTTGTATCATTTTCATAAGCCGACTTGAATCCCATTCGCTAACAGTACTCTCGGAAGAGTACGAGCGAACTTATGTCTGCATTTCTCCAATGGTAGCGTCCGAGTACATACGAAGCTATACGCTTTTGTCGGTGCTTTCATCACGTCATCCGTTGTTTCACCACGTTTTGTCTGTGAAAAAGGTGCAGTCGAAAATCGAAGAAATTTTCAGCAATATTCTTGTCGAGTTCGACAAACCAAAAGAGTATTCAAACGAGTTTCAGTCGTCGTTGCTTTTGCAGTTGCTGATACTGATAAAACGAACTGCACCCGAAATGTTTATGAGCGAAAACGAGCGGAGTGCAGGAGCGATATTTAAAATACAATGCAAACTCGAAGAAGAGTGTGCAAACAAAATTTCGCTCGAAGATTTGGCTCAGGAATACCATATGAGCAGTAGCCATCTTTCGCACCTGTTTAAAAGGGTAACAGGCTATTCAATTATGCAATATTTGCTATATTGCCGATTGGCACTTGCACGCAGACTTTTGCGTGATACTGATAAAAGCATATCCCAGATTGCAGAGTGTACGGGATTTACCGACCAAAGCAATTTTTCGAGATATTTCAAGCGTGAAAACGGTTGCACACCAATGGAATACCGTTCTAACGAGCAAATATAAAGGAGTAATTTTATGAAAAGCGTTTTTGTAGGTGGAAACGATATAATCCGAGTTTACGGCGAAGAAAACACCCGTATTCTCGAAAACGAATTTGGACGTGATAGCACAATTCTTTCAAAAGAAGATGTGCTTTCGGGAAAGGCAGTTGATAGCGAGTATATCTTTTCAACTTGGGGTATGCCTCAGTTTTCGTTTGACGAGATAAAACAGTATCTGCCGAACGTTAAAGCAGTTTTCTATTCGGCAGGTTCGGTTCAGTCGTTTGCACACGAATTTATAGAAGCAGGAGTTAAGGTGTTCAGCGCATGGGGTGCGAATGCCGTTCCAGTTGCAGAATACACAGTCGCACAAATAATCCTTGCAAATAAAGGATTTTATCAGTTGAGTCGCCGTATAACCAATCGTGGCGCTCACTATAAAGCATACGATTTGTTCCATACATACTGCGGTAATTACGATTGCAATATCGGTATAATTGGTGCAGGTATGATAGGCAAACTTGTAATCAATATGCTCAAACCATATCGCTTGAAAGTCAAGGTGTTTGATCCATTTTTGCCCGATGAAAAAGCAGAAGAGCTCGGAGTTGAAAAATCCTCGCTCGAAGAGATTTTCTCGACCTGCCAAACAATCTCAAACCACCTTGCAAACAATGCACAAACAGTTGGAATGCTCAACTATTCGTTGTTCTCGAAAATGATGCCGAATGCAACGTTCATCAACACAGGCAGAGGCGCACAGATAGTCGAAGCCGACTTGGTAAAGGCACTCGAAGAACAGCCCGACAGAACAGCTGTGCTTGATGTAACAATGCCCGAACCGCCCGAAGAAGACAGTCCTCTTTATACAACACCAAATGTGTTCCTGACACCGCATATTGCAGGAAGCGCAGGAAACGAAGTTCGCAGAATGAGCGAATTTATGATAGATGAGGCTCGTCTGTTCACAAACGGTCAGCCGACAAGATACGAAGTCACAAAAGAAATGCTCAAAACAATGGCTTAAAAGGAGAAAATATGACAGGCTTACTTTCAGTAACATACCGCCAACTCTCGCCCGAAGAGATAATCAAACTCGCAGTAGAGTGTGGACTTGAATGTGTCGAGTGGGGTAGTGATATTCACGTCCCGTCAGGCGATACAGAAACTGCAAAAAGAGTTGCAAAACTCTCGGCAGATGCAGGGATAAAATGCCCAACCTACGGCTCATATTACAAAATAGCCGTTTCGGAAAAAGATGATTTTGCAAAAGTTGTTGAGTGTGCGAAAATACTCGGTAGCAAGTGTATTCGTGTATGGGCATACGAAAAAAAAATGTGCGATGCAAGTGA
>CADBMQ010000121.1 GCA_902795765.1 Oscillospiraceae bacterium
CAGCAAAAAAGGTGAATGCACCGTCACAAGCGAGAGATTTTCGTCTTATCGAACCGATTTTGACGGAAATGGAAATATCCGTTTATAAACGAGGCAGAAATGCACATAATAACAACACTCCCAAATCGTCAAGCGAAGCAGAATATCATAGTGCAACCGGTGTCGAAGTGCTTTTCGGCTACTTGTACTTGAACGGCGAAACCGACCGTGCTCGTGAACTTTTCGAGATAATGTGGGAGTCGGGAATAGAATAATAAATACCCCTTACACTTACATATTTTTGTGTAGGGGGATTTTCTGTGTTTTTGAAAGCGTGGGTAAAATATCCGACAATCATTTTCGGAACGGCAGTCGCAGCGCTCGGCATTGGCTTGTTTTTAGTGCCGAATGATATTGTCTGCGGTGGCTTTTCGGGTGTCGCAACGCTTTTAAATCACTATTTAGGTCTGCCTGTCGGAACGGTTGTATTGTTTATGAATATCCCCGTATTTCTGCTCGGATTTCGTGTGCTCGGATTAAAATTTCTGTTCGACTCACTCTGCGGAGCATTCTCACTATCTGTCTTTATCGACTTGTGGGGTGCAGTTTTACCGTCCTATGTTGGCGACAAAATGACCGCATCGCTTTTCGGTGGGATTTTGGCAGGAGCAGGATTTGGCTTGGTGTTCCTCTGTGGTGCAACAACGGGTGGAGTGGATATAGTCGCTCGACTTGTCCAACGGAAATTCGCATATATCACACTTGGTAGATTAGTGCTACTGCTTGACACGGTTGTAATTGCGCTTTCGGCATTTGTCTATGGCTCACTCGAAAATGCTCTCTTTGGCGCCATTGCGATTTATACACAGTCGGCATTGCTCGATCGAATAATTTACGGAGCAGACAAAGGCAAGGTCTATCTTATCAACTCGAAAAAGTCCGATGAAATTGTCGGTGCTTTGTTAAATCAAGTTCATAGGGGAGCGACAAAACTGTATGCACAAGGTGCGTATGGTGGCGAAAACGAAAATGTAGTGCTTTGTTGTGTGCGACGAAATGAGTCTGCGCAAGTCACGAGTGTTATTAAAAAAATAGATCCAAATGCTTTCACAATCTCGTTCGAGGCAGGCGAGATTAGGGGAAAGGGTTTTAAAATTTACTAAATTAGGAGTATGAAAATGGTTTATCCTGAAAATTTTCTCGATTGTATAAAGTCAACTTTGGGCGAAGATTTTGACGATTATATGAAATATATTGAAGACGAGCCGTTTCGTGGACTCCGAATAAATCGGTTGAAAGCGGACGAGCGAATACTCGAAAAATTGGGTTTTGACTATCGCAAAGCGCCGTTTTCTCCCGATGGATATTACATACCAAACTCGGCAAAATCGGTCGGCAACCATCCACTTCATCATGCAGGCGCATTTTATCTGCAAGAGCCGAGTGCGATGAGTGCAGCGACTGCACTTGATGCACAACCCTACGAGCGAGCGCTTGATTTGTGTGCCGCACCAGGTGGAAAATCAACTCAAATTGCGTCTGCGATGCAAGGTGGTGGACTGCTTGTCGCCAATGAAATTGTGCCGTCAAGAGCGAAAATTCTTGCGCAAAATCTCGAGCGAATGGGCGCAAAAAATACGGTTGTGACCAATGCTCGACCTGACGAACTCGCAGAAAAACTCAAAGGATTTTTTGATAGAATTCTTGTTGACGCTCCGTGTTCTGGCGAAGGAATGCTTCGTCGAGAGCCGAATATCATAACCGAGTGGCAACCGCAAAACAGACAAATTTGTGCCGATCGCCAACTTAAAATACTTGATAGCGCAGATGAAATGCTCAAATTTGGTGGAGTGCTTGTCTATTCAACCTGCACGCTTGCAGAAGACGAGAACGAGCAAGTAATTTCGAATTTCATAAAGTCACACCCCTACTATGAAATCGAGGAGATACAAACGCAGTTCGGACGCAATGCCTACAAGCGTTTTGCACCCGATATCGACATCGAAAAGGCTCGTCGAATTCTCCCACCCGATGGTGGAGAAGGGCATTTTGTCGCTCGACTCAGAAAGACCGCAGATACGGGCGAGTGCTATGATTTTGACGATTTGAAAGCCGAAAATATCGACATAGTGTCGCAGTTCCTTTGCGAAAATTTTTCAAATTTCAACGGCAGATACACAACTTTCAATAATTTCGTGCAACTTGTCCCCGAACAGCTGCCGAAACTCAAAGGAATACGAATAATCAATCGTGGTGTGACGATTGGCGAGCTAAAGGCAAACGTTTCGAGCCGTCACACGCACTCTATACTTCGTCTGTGCCGAGCGAACTCAAAAACACACTTGATTTAACTCTCGATGACAGTCGAATTTACGAATTTTTAAAGGGTATGCAGATTGAGTGCGACACGCAAGGATATACTGCCGTCACGATCGAGGGCATAACAGTCGGCTTTGGCAAAGCGAGTGGTGGCAGACTTAATAATCGCTATCCAAAAGGACTGCGTATTTTAGGATAAAATCAGTCTGTCGGGGCATAATAGCCTTATAAAAAGGAGGGTTATTATGCACAAAACAGACGAGCAGTTTTTGTCTGACTTGTATCGTGGGGCAAAAATGGGAGTGCAAACAATCGAGTCGGTAATCGAAAAGGTTGACAATCGCAAAATGCGAAAGGAACTAATGCGAGAACAACAAGATTACAAAAAGTTTGAACTCAAAGCAATGGAAGAAATGACCAAAATCGGTGCAGTTCCACACGATATACCGCTTGGACAAAAGATAGGTGGAAAGATGGGAATTTTGTTCAACACAGCGATTGACAACACCCCGTCCCACATAGCTGATTTGATGATACAAGGCAATAATATGGGAGTAATCGGTGTCACAAGACTGAAACATTCAGCACCGAATAACGGCTATTCTGCACTTGCAGACGAGTTTGTACAACTCAGCGAACGCAATATCGAAAAACTAAAATCATTTCTTTAAAGCATAATGTAGATAAGTGCGAGTAGGAGCATCTCATCGCAGTTATCACGAAGCAGTAGAATCAGACATAAAATTAAAGTGCGATCGTCATCGGACAACAGTTTTTTCAAATTAAGTTGTCCGAGTGGCGACTTTTTTTCGTTCTGTGGATGCTTTTCTGCCGACTCACGAACGGCCTCGTTATGCTTGTCAACTTTGTTCCGTGCTTTTTCGTGCATTTGGCGAACTCTCATAGTCGCCTCGTCCTGCATACCTTTAATCTGCGATAAGGTGTACTCGGTCATATTTTCATTCCAATCTATTGAATAAGGTTCAAAATTCCGCTTTCTTTCAGCATTGGCAGAGCGGAGAAAACACGCATAAATTTAAGTGCAGTGTCAACTCGCTCCCTGCGTTCGGGAGCGAGCAACGGTTTTAGTGCGAGTAGGAAATTTGTCTGCTTGTCATCACGACGAACGGATTTCAACGCACTAACTGCTTTCATAATTGTGGTTGCAGTTTCGGGTGACAAATCGCTATCGTCAATCGGCAAACTGCTTTTTGACTGTTCGCCCTGAAACATAGAAGACGCCATTTCTTTGATGCGTTCGACTTGATTAGGGTCGGATAGCATTTCTGTCAGTCGGTCGGTCAAATTATCCATTTTTACCAAACTTCTTCATCAATTCTTTCGCTTTCGGGGTACTGAGCAATCGTTCAAGCTCGGCACGGTCACTCAGCATATTGTTGAGTTTTTCTCGGTCTTTTGGTGAAAGACTTGCAAGTAATCGTTGCTTAATCTCTCCGTCATCGGGGTTTTTCCCTGCTTTTTTCAAAATATCGTTAATATTGTCGGAATTTAGCATATTGAAAAATCACCTCTCTTAATATATAATATTAAGTGGTATATTGATTTATGAAAGGAAGCGAAAATATGCGTATACTCGTTATCTCGGACACTCACGGAAACAGTCACAATGCCGAAAAAGCGATTGAAATGCTTTGTCCCGATAAAGTTATTTTTCTCGGAGACGGCGAAAGAGAAATGGAAAATCTGTCTTATCTTTATAAAGATATTCAGTTCTATATGGTTGCAGGGAATTGCGACTTTTTAAGTCAACTTCGTACAGTCGATTCAATGACCGTTTGCGGAAAGCGAATTATGTTCACTCATGGCCATCCGTATGGCGTAAAGGGAGGAACGGGTACGCTCGAAAAAACTGCACGAGAAAACGGATATGATATAGTTTTGTATGGACATACGCACATTCCCGAAAATCGCTATGACAACGGACTTTATATAATAAATCCTGGCTCTGCGTCCCGTCCTGTTTTCAGTCGTCCGTCTGTTGCATATATAGATTTCATAAATGACAATATTTTGACAAATATCGTTGAAATTTAAAAATAAGTCTTTATTTATAAGGTGATTTGTAGTATAATTAATATGATAGGGTAGTATTATCTTTTGAAAAATCCAAAAAGTAGGTGCACTAATTGAACGGATTAAATCATATAGGTATTGACATCGGCTCAACAACTGTAAAAGTTGTTGTGCTTAGTGAAAATGGAAGTATTTTGTATAGCGACTATCAGCGACATCACTCAAAATCTCGTGAAAAAGCAGTCGAGATGTTGACAGATGCAGTCAGCAAAACAACTTCCGATAAAGTAACCGTTGCGCTTTCGGGTTCAGCGGCTTTGAAGGTTTCTGATGTAACGGGCTTGCCGTTTATTCAAGAGGTATTTTCCGAAAAAATAGCAGTTGACGAACTCATCGGCGATGTTGATGTAGTTGTCGAGCTTGGCGGTGAAGATGCTAAAATTTTGTTCATCACAGGCGGCAGCGAAGAACGAATGAACGGCAGTTGTGCAGGTGGTACAGGTGCGTTCATCGACCAAATGGCATCGCTTTTGTCGGTGTCGGTTAACGAACTTGACGAAATGAGTATGCGTCACAAAACGATATATAATATTGCGTCCCGTTGTGGTGTTTTCGCAAAATCGGATATTCAGCCGTTACTCAATCAAGGTGCGGCAAAAGACGATGTAGCGGCATCAATTTTTCAGGCAATCGTAAACCAAACAATTGCAGGACTTGCACAGGGCAGAGAAATCGAGGGTAAGGTATGTTTCCTCGGTGGACCGCTTACATTCTTGAAAGGACTTCGTGAGCGATTTGTCGTAACACTCGGCTTGGATTCGGAACACGCAGTTTTCCCTGAAAATTCGCAGTATTATGTTGCACTCGGTGCGGCTCTCGGCTCGAAAGACAGCGAAGTGTTCACAATTAGTGACGTTTTAGACCGACTTGAAAAGGCTAAAAAAGTTAAAACTGCGACAGACACTTTGCCACCTTTGTTCCAAAATGACGAGGAATACGAAGCGTTCGTTCACCGTCATAGTGCAAATGATGTGCCAACCGAAGATATTTCGACCTATTCGGGCGATGCTTTTCTTGGTATAGATGCAGGTTCGACAACAACGAAACTCGTGTTGTCGAGTGCAGATAACAAACTTTTATATACTCATTACACTTCAAATCTCGGCGACCCGATGGGTGTTGTCAAGGAGCAGTTGAAGGTAATTCTTGATAAATGTGCAGACCGTATAAAAATTCGTGCGGCGGCAGTCACAGGTTATGGCGAAGAGCTCATCAAAAATGCGTTTGGCGCAGATTTCGGCATTGTCGAAACAACCGCACACTACTATGCGGCAAAACAGTTTAACAGTTCCGTCGATTTCATAATCGACATCGGCGGACAGGATATGAAGTGCTTTAAGCTGAAAGACGGCGTTGTTGATTCGATAATGCTCAACGAGGCTTGTTCTTCGGGATGCGGTTCGTTTATCGAAACATTTGCGTCTGCACTCGGCTACACTTCGCAGGAGTTTGCAAAACTCGGACTCAAAGCGAAGCACCCTGTAAATCTCGGCTCTCGTTGTACCGTGTTTATGAACTCGTCTGTAAAGCAGGCACAGAATGACGGCGCAGGAGTTGACGACATTTCAGCAGGACTTAGTATTTCAGTTGTAAAAAATGCAGTTTATAAAGTTATCCGTGCGAAATCCGCAAAAGAGCTTGGCGAAAATATCGTTGTTCAAGGCGGTACATTCTTAAATGATTCAATTCTTCGTGCGTTCGAACTTGAAATCGGCAAAAATGTAATTCGTCCGCAAATTGCAGGACTTATGGGTGCGTATGGTGCAGCACTTTATGCAAAGGAAAACTCTGTCGGCAATTCGACCATCATCAGCCGAGATGATTTGGAGCATTTTTCTTGCACCTCAAAATCGGCACAATGCCAACATTGCACCAACCATTGTAAATTAACGGTAAATACCTTCTCAAACGGCAAACGGTTTATTTCGGGCAATCGTTGCGATAGACCGCTTGGTAATAAGTCGGCTCATCTGCCCGATGCGTACGAGTTTAAAAAGGACTTGCTTATGAACTATAAGCCGAAGAGCGGAAAACTTGGTAAAATCGGCTTGCCTATGGGACTTAATATGTATGAACTTCTGCCGTTTTGGTATACATTACTCACAGAAATCGGATTTGAAGTTGTGACATCGGGATTGTCAGATCGTGAGCTTTACATAAAAGGTCAACACACAATTCCGTCCGATACGGTGTGCTATCCGGCAAAGCTTATGCACGGTCATATAGAAAAGCTTCTCTCACAGGGAATACAGACGATTTTCTATCCGTGTATGCCATACAACTTTGACCAAGGTCAGGGCGATAACCACTATAACTGTCCTGTTGTCGCATATTATCCCGAACTTTTGGCGGCAAATATCGATGATTTGAAGAAGATTACATATCTCAATCCATATTTTGCACCTCACGCAAAATCGTTCAAAAAACTTGCCGCAAACTATTTCAACGAGAAATTTGGTGTGCCGAAGTCGGTTGTAAAATCGGCAGTTGTAAAGGCATACGAAGCCTATGATAAACACCAAAACAGAATTTATGAATTTGGCGATAGCGCTTTGAAATATGCAAAACAAAACGGCTTGCAGACAATCGTTTTGTCGGGCAGACCGTACCATGTTGATCCCGAAATCAACCACGGCATCAATCGTTTGCTAACATCTCTCGGAATGGTTGTCATTTCGGAAGACTGTTTGCGTCCTCGTGAAAAGTTCAAGACGACTGTGCTTAACCAATGGACATATCACTCTCGTTTGTACTCAGCCGCAAAATACTGTACAGAGAATGATAATATCAATCTTGTTCAACTCGTTTCGTTTGGTTGTGGACTTGACGCAATCACGACTGACGAAGTCAAAGATATTCTCGAATCGGGCGACCGAATTTATACGCAGATTAAAATTGACGAGATAACCAACCTTGGTGCGGCGAAGATCAGACTCCGCAGTTTGAGCGAGGCTATCAATACAAGACTAAAAAGAGCGAAAGGGGGAATAAGAAATGGCTGAACTCAACTACGGCAAAGACGGACGTGTAATCTTCACCGAAGAAATGCGTAAAGAATATACAATTCTTATTCCGCAAATGCTCCCGATACATTTCAATTTTATAACAAGAATTATGTGCGAGGCGGGATATAAAGTCGAGTTGTTAAAATCGACGAATCCGTCAATCGTAACACAAGGCTTGCAGAGTGTCCATAACGACACTTGCTATCCTGCGCTTTTGGTAATCGGTCAGATGATGGAGGCTCTCGAAAGCGGAAAGTACGATTTGAATAAAGTCGCACTTATGATAACGCAAACGGGCGGTGGTTGCCGTGCATCAAACTATATCCACCTTCTCCGTAAGGCTCTCAAAAAGCGTGGCTACGGTCATATTCCCGTAGTTTCGTTTGCAATTCCGCCAATCGAGAAAAATCCGGGATTTAAATTTACCCCGAAAATGGTATTTAAGTTGCTTGGCGCAGTTGTATATGGCGACCTTTTGATGACACTCTCGAACCAAACTCGTCCGTACGAAATAGTTGAAGGAGAAACCGACAAACTCGTCGAAGAGTGGTCGGAGGAACTTTTAAAGCGTGGACTTAGTGTGCGAAAACTCAGCGCAACACTCGAAGAAATAACCGAGTCATTCACGCATATTCAAGTAAACAAAGTGCCGAAAGTTCAGGTTGGTGTTGTCGGCGAGATTTACATAAAATACGCACCGCTTGGCAACAACAATCTTGAAGCATTCCTTGCAACGCAAGACTGCGAAGTAACCGTACCGGGTTTGCTCGACTTTGTAATTTTTATGGGCGACCAACACTTGGTAGACACCAAAAAATACAAAATCAAATATGCAAAAGCGTCTGTTTCGGGACTGCTTAAAGTGGTAATGTCGAAGTTCCAAAACAAACTCATTGCCGCAATAAAAAAGTATCCGCAGTTCAAAGCACCTGCATATTTTGACGAAATCAAGGCTCTCACAAAAGGCTACTTGAACGAGGGAAACAAGATGGGCGAAGGTTGGCTCTTGACAGGCGAAATGCTCGAACTTATCCATAGTGGCGTTGATAATATTATCTGCACTCAACCGTTTGGTTGTCTGCCGAACCACATTGTCGGCAAAGGTATGGTCAGAGCGATTAGAAAGCACCACCCCGATTCTAATATAGTCGCAATCGACTATGACCCTGGTGCAACCAAAGCAAATCAGGAAAACAGAATAAAACTTATGCTTTCAATCGCAAAGGAAAACTTGAAAAACAAGCAAACAGAAACAAAAAAATCACCGCAGGAAAAACCTACGGCGAAAGTATA
>CADBMQ010000122.1 GCA_902795765.1 Oscillospiraceae bacterium
ATAGAAAAAGAGCTTGATGTAAGCAAAATACCCGAAAGTTCAATTATAATATCTTTTGTGAAAGCGGTAGATGAATTTACAAGTAAATCTGCACCAATGGAAAAGACCGATAACGGATACTTGCTTGAAGGGGAAGACTATAAACTCGAAACAGATGAAAATTTAAAGCCAAAACAGTTGATAATAAACACAGAACCGAAAGCGACAATAAATTTTAAATAAAAATAAAGCGAGAGCATATTTGCTCTCGCTTTTTACTTAAAATCAATGATAGGAATTATTTTGGCTGAAAATCAACCAAAGCAAGTATTTATAAATTGCTGACATGAACTAAAACATGTCCTTATTCTCCTTCTTTCATTTTTGCAAAACATTCACTGCAATACACAGGGCGGTCGTCTTTTGGTTCAAAAGGAACTTTCGCCTCTCCACCGCAATTAGCACAAACTGCTGTATGCATTTCACGATTAGCTCGAATTTGAGCTTTTTTGTTGTCTCTACATGCTTTACATCTTTTAGGAACATTAACGAACCCTTTTTCAGCATAAAATTCTTGTTCGCCGGCAGTGAAAACGAATTCCTCGCCACAGTCCTGGCATGTTAGTGTTTTGTCTTCGTACATTGTAGTATACCTCGCTTTGTAAATTACCTTCTTGTTTAAGACATTTGGCATCGCTTTAATTTACGTCTGATTCTTACCATAGCGTTATCAATTTTTTTAGTATCGCAGATTAACTTTTCGGCAATCTTACGATAACTTTCCCCACATAGATAATGACTCAAAACGTTAAATTCAAATTCAGAAAGTTTTCCTCTAACAGATTTCATAAGACGCTCATAACTTTCACGTTCGATAATCATCTTTTCCGGGGAGTCATCGTGCTTTGAGTTATATTCGTCAAGCGAAACCAACATATCAGAAGGAATTTGTTTTTTTCGGAGCGATTTGCGTACTGCGGAAATGATACTACGGTCAATGCAAATACAAGCAAAAGGAAAGAAGTCAACACCTGATGAAGGGTTGTATGCTTTCATAGCATTTATCAAACCGATAGTACCTTCTTGTGTCAGGTCTTCAACATCAATTCCGCAAAAACTGTACTCATACGCTTTTTTGCGAATGACCGAAATATATCGTTCAAGCAGAGCGGCAAAAGCATCATCACTACCCATGACCGCAGCCGAGGATAGGTCGCTATCGCTCGCCTCTTCGTTACCCATTGGAAACACCCTTTCTTTATGCCTTCCATTGATTACATCTATATAATACACTAAAATTATAAATATGTCAACCCTTTTTTAGTAATTTTGTACAAAATAGCGTTATTTCACGAAATGATTTGTGCAAAACGGCATACTTTATTTACCAATATTCGAAAATACTTGTAAATATTGTTAAAATGGGTTATAATTTGAAATATAGGGCTTAAAATGCGACAAAGAAAAGGAGAATATTTCTTTATGAAAATTCTGGCAATAGACGGCAATTCAATAATGAACCGAGCATTCTACGGAATACGATTGCTCACAACTCAAAATGGAGAATACACCAATGCCGTATACGGATTTTTAAATATAATTCTAAAACTTAAAGACGAATTCAATCCCGATAAAATAGCAGTAGCGTTTGATTTAAAAGCGCCGACTTTTCGCCATAAAAAATATGCCGAGTATAAAGCGGGCAGGCACGCAATGCCGGATGAATTGCGTCCGCAGTTTCCGATAATAAAGCAGGTTTTGAGTGAAATGGGTGCAGCAGTTCTCGAACTTGAAGGCTATGAAGCCGATGATATATTAGGCACACTTTCGGTAATGTTTTCAAACGAGCAAGACAGTTGTGTTATCGCAACGGGCGACCGTGACGCACTCCAAC
This sequence comes from Oscillospiraceae bacterium, assembly GCA_902795765.1. Classification (GTDB taxonomy): domain Bacteria; phylum Bacillota; class Clostridia; order Oscillospirales; family Acutalibacteraceae; genus RUG14109. The sequence continues at coordinate 1,874 of CADBMQ010000122.1, forward strand.
TTGTAACAGAAAGTGTGAGTGTCGTACTCACTGCCACAAAAGCTGGCAGACCCGAAACAATAGTTTATACCCCTGACGCTGTCAGAGAAAAATACTTGGTAGAACCTGCCGAGCTTATCGAAGTCAAAGCACTTATGGGTGACAGCTCCGATAACATTCCGGGCGTCAAAGGAGTAGGCGAAAAGACAGCTTGTAAGCTCGTCTCACAGTATCATAGCATCGACAAAATCTACGAAGATGTTGAAGCTCTCGAAACAACACCGAGTGTAAAAACCAAACTTGCAAATGATAAAGAATCTGCATTTTTGAGTCGTTGGCTCGGTACTATATGTAAAGAAGTTCCGATAAGCCGTGAATCAGTTTTAAATACAAACTCGGATTTGTCTGCATTAAAATCGACAATGATGCGTCTTGAAATGAACAAACTGATTGACCGAATGAACCTAAAATCAGTCGAGATTAAAACAGAAGTGCCAACGGAAGCTCCGAAAAGCGATATAACCGTAATGGAAGACGATGATGCCGATATTAACGGTTGTGCAATCGCTTATAATGATGGAGTTTTGTGTGCCGTTCGTGACGACATAGCTTATATTATAACAGACGAAATTGCGAAAAAGGTCGAAACGGCTGAAAACCTGATAATGCACGATATAAAATCGGCATATCATACATTCAAATCGCAAAAAGCATTTAATGTTCAGTCGGATATAATGCTCGCAGCATATTTGCTCGATCCCGATCGAAGCGAATATTCGGTAGAGTCGCTTTCTTTAAAATATGCAGTCGCACCAAGAGAGTTTGACGAAGAAAACGCAGATTTGTTGCAGAAAGCGGACTTGATTTATCGTATCAATGAGTGTCTGCAAGAAAAAATAGCCGAAAACGGAATGGAAAATCTTCTTAATGAAATTGAAATTCCACTTGCATATACGCTCTATCGTATGGAAAGCGACGGTGTGCTTGTCGATAAAAACGGCATTGAAGATTTTGGCAAATCGCTTGAAAATGAGATAAACGAAATAACAGAAAAAATCTACACCGCAGTTGGCTATGAATTCAACTTAAACTCGCCAAAACAGTTGGGTGTCGCACTTTTTGAAAAACTCGGTTTGCCACACGGCAAAAAGACTAAGACAGGCTATTCAACGGGGGCAGAGGTTCTCGAAAAATTGCGTTATGATTCGGAGGTCGTAGATGATCTTCTTCGCTATCGAACAATCACAAAGTTGAAGTCAACATATTGTGACGGCTTGCTTCGAGTTGTGTCAGATGATGAGCGAGTGCATAGTACATTCAAGCAGACGGAAACTCGAACAGGCAGACTTTCTTCAACCGAACCGAATATTCAAAATATTCCCGTCAGAACACAACTCGGCAGACAGATGCGAAAATTCTTCAAAGCGTCTGACGGTTGCGTCTTGGTCGATGCCGATTACTCTCAAATTGAACTGCGAGTACTCGCTCATATAGCAAATGATGAGCGAATGAAACAAGCGTTTATATCGGGAGAGGATATTCATACAACAACTGCATCGCAGGTGTTTGGCTTGCCCGAAGATATGGTAACGTCCGAAATGCGTTCACGTGCAAAGGCAGTCAATTTCGGAATTGTTTATGGCATAGGTGCATTTTCGCTTTCGAAAGATATCGGTGTCACAATGTCGGAAGCAAAAGCATATATTGACGGCTATCTTTCAACATTCAGCGGAGTTGCCGACTATATGCAAAAAGTGGTCGAAGACGCAAAAAAGACAGGCTTTGTCACAACCACATTCGGCAGACGTCGCTATCTGCCCGAACTTTCGATGTCCAACCATAATATGCGTGCATTCGGTGAGCGTGTCGCACGAAATATGCCGATACAAGGCACAGCGGCCGATATAATTAAAATTGCAATGAACAGAGTGCTTTCA
>CADBMQ010000123.1 GCA_902795765.1 Oscillospiraceae bacterium
AAGATTTTTGTGAGAAAAAACTTCGCGATTTGCCTATCGCTATGGCATACGTTCCAATTCAGCAATGGCAACAGATATACGAACCTGATGTTGCTCTTGAACGAGGTACGGCTTTCGCTGAACTCGATTTGCCGTTTTTAGGTAGGAGGGTTCGTGACTGATGAATGACAAAATGAAAACTCTCAAACGAGTTCAAATGTACTCGTTTTGTATGACAGAGGCTACTCTTTATTTGGATACTCACCCGACTTGCAAGCAGGCTTTGGAGTATTTTAAGCAGATGAGAATGGCATACGAAAAAGCGTATGACGAATACGTTAGAAAATATGGTCCACTTAAAGCAAGTGACGTCGACTGCGATGCTCAGGAGTGGACTTGGATTAAAGGTCCGTGGCCTTGGATGAATGAGGAGGGTAAGAAAAATGTGGAATTATGAGAAAAAACTCGAATACCCTGTTAAAATTCACAATCCTAACCCCGCTTTGGCGAAGATTATTGTTTCGCAGCTTGGAGGTCCGCACGGCGAGTTAGGTGCGTCTATGCGGTATTTATCGCAACGCTATTCGATGCCGAACAACAAGGTTATCGGACTTTTGACTGATATTGGCACAGAGGAACTCGCTCATCTTGAAATGGTTAGCGCTATTCTTTATCAGTTGACAAAGGATATGTCGATTGATGACATTAAAAAAGCAGGGTACGACACCTATTTTGTTGACCACACAGCAGGTGTGTATCCGCAGTTTGCATCGGGCACTCCGTTTACTGCGTCCACATTCTCGTCAACAGGCGATGCGATTGCCGACCTAAACGAGGACCTTGCTGCCGAGCAGAAGGCTCGTCTTTCGTATGACAACTTGCTTCGACTTATTGATGACCCGGAAGTGCGTGACCCGATTAAGTATTTGCGTGAGCGAGAAGTTGTTCACTATCAAAGATTTGGCGAGGGTTTGAGGTCTGTCTTAGACCAACTCGACTCCAAAAACTTCTACGCATTCAATCCATCTTTCGACAAGAAGAAATAAAACTCTTATTTTCAGTTGTTGAGTGGTATAATACCAAATATTTGACCGCCACCGGGTGGTAGGATTGCGTTGGCATCCGTTTGCATATCGTTAGGTCTTTTAGGATATGCATTCGGGTGCTTTTTCGGAGGTTTATCAGAGATATAAACTCAACTATTTTTCATTGGAAGAAAAGTTTTTATGACTTGTTCAGGTCAATCCTTTAAAGGATAAAATCAAATAAAATATTGGAAGTACGACATTAAATCCGATTACATTCAATGCCGTGTAAATAATTGTCTGCACAATGATTTAATCGCCCTTTCTTTTCAAATAAAAAGCACCTTACTGAATGTAAAGTGCTTTCATCACTTTTCAACTATCTTTTTAACAAAATTTTCATCAATCTTCAGATTATAATGTTCAAAATAATAAATATCACTATCGTACCATTCGTATTCACCATCCGAATATCCGTTATCAGCATCAGAAATCTTTTTTTCTGTAAAAATGTCAATCAATGGTTCAGAAGTGAAAACTGATGGTGAAAATTTATTGAGATAATGAATTATTTTTTTAGACACTGATATAGATATGCTAATATTTTATATACTATAACATGATAATCATCTTTTGCCATTATAAACACCTCATTTCTCGTCAAATGAAAAAAGCACCCTTTAAGTGTGCTTTATAATTTATTACCTTTTCTTACTGTTTCCAAATATTTTTTATATTCATTTTTAATTTCTTAATGTTGACAAAAATTGCTCACTGGTGTATAATAAATAGGCTCGATTGGTTTGAATTTGCAAGGTCGAGCATTGTTTTGCAGGAGTGGCGAAATTGGCATACGCTCAGGTCTCAGAAGCCTGTCGAGTCTCTCGGTGCGGGTTCAAGTCCCGTCTCCTGCACCATTTTAGCAGTATCACTTTTTGTGGTACTGCTTTTTTCATATTAACTTCAAAAAAGAATGAGTCCGATATTACATCGAACTCATTCTCTTTTATTTTATTCGTTTTTTTGAAGTGCTAATTCAAATAATGATAGTTTATTATTTGATTATCATTTTGCCATCTGCACCGAACTCATAGTTATGTAATAGTATTCCTTGCCGATTGCTATAAGACCTGCGCCTTTCATAAGAACGTTATCTATGTAATAGAAGCCGTCTACAATTCCATTCTTCACTTCGGTTTCTATAATCATTTTACCATCAGTTCCGAATTTATATCTTCCGGCAGGTTTCAAACCGTGTGTGTTTGCCTGACTGATAGAAATTTCGCCTTTGTAAACTGCACCACTCATTGTTATGTAGTAGTAGTCATCGCCTACTTTTACAAGACCTGCACCCTTTACAATCTTGCCATCAACATAGTAGAAGCCATCTACTATGCCGTTTTTGATTGCTTCGGTCATGGTAGGTTCTGTTGTGGTTGGAACCGTTGTAGTTGGTTCGGTAGTTGTTGGAACTGTGGTTGTTGTGGTGGTGGTAGTAGTGGTGGTTGTTGTAGTAGTTGTTGTAGTTGTTGTAGGCTCTGTGGTTGTAGGTTCGGTAGTTGTTGGTTCGGTTGTGGTGGGTTCTGTGGTAGTTGGTTCGGTAGTTGTTGGAACTGCCTTGCCTTTTACTGCTGTGACACTATCAACTTTAACCGGTGTGTTGTATCTGTTGGGGCTTCCCTCGATACCGTCACCTTCTGTACCTGCTGCCTCAACAATCGGTGTGATGAATGCTTCGTTTTCGCCGATTACTTCAAAAGTTGCTGAAAGAACTTTTGTTTCTTCCATAAACTTGCCTGTTGATGCACCCAAGTATCCGAGTCCTTCGTGATACTCAACATCGTAGAGTGACTCGATGAACACGCTATCGTCTTCAAGTGACAACTTTGTATATGGCTTGCAATCTATTACATTAGTGAGTTTCAAGTTTTCGTGGTCATAGTCTGCGTAGAATTGAAGTGCGCCTATACCCGAATTTGCA
>CADBMQ010000124.1 GCA_902795765.1 Oscillospiraceae bacterium
AAGCAAAATCAATTATGATGTTGCCGATGAAATCAAAATTCAAAAGAAGAGAGAAGAATTTTTTTGATTTCGCAAACAACACACAAAATCGTGTTTTCTTTGAAAATGAAAAAGAGTTAAACGATAACCCTCCGAAAGCAGATGTTTATTTGTCGGGTAGCGATCAGGTTTGGAATCCCGTTAAAATAAATGATGATTTGTTTTTGAGCTATGTGCCAGACGAATGCAGAAAAATATCGTATGCGGCAAGTATGGGCAACGAGAATATTCCGCCGGCAAATCTCGAAAAATTCAAAAAATATATCGGAAGATACGATAGCATTTCGGTTAGAGAAGATAGCGTTCAAAAACTTGTTAGCAATTTTACAAATCTGCCCGTACAACAAAATGTCGACCCCGTTTTCTTGAAAACAAAGGAAGAATGGGCGAATCTTTCAAAGCCGTATGAGTTGGAATATAAAAAATATATTTTAGTATATATTATCAGCTGGAATAATGAATATAAGGCAAAATTGCAGAAAATAAAAAACGAAATGAAATTGCCGATAGTTTCGGTCAATATTGGAAATCTTAAAAATATCGGTGCAGATAAGGTTATATATGATGCTTCGCCTGAGCAGTTTTTGTATCTGCTTAACAATGCCGAACTCGTCATTTCGACCTCGTTCCACGGCTCTGCATTGCCGATCGTTTTAAACAAACCGTTTGTTTCTTTGAATAATTCGGGCAAAAATGCAAGAATAGCATCGCTTTTGCGCCATTTTGATTTAGAGTGCAGGAACGATATAAATAACTATAACAAGCCGATAGATTTCGGCAAAATCAATAGTATAATCAAAATCGACAGACAGGACTCTGAAAATTACCTAAAAAATGCAATAGAAGGAGAATTATGAACAGAGTTGTAAATAAATCAAATAAAGCACCGACATTTACCTACATATTTATCGCAGCAATGCTTTTTGTTTTCTGTGTAATGAAGGTTATAAGAGGACAAAGCTCGGAAGTAACGTCGGCAGGTGGATTTTGGAACTATATTTCGCTTTTCTATTTTCCGCTTTGCATTTTTTCAATAGCAAATAAAAACCAATTCCAAGTAAAACCCGTGGGAATTTGTATTGTTCTGTATATGATTTTCTCATTGGTTGGAGTGTTTGCATTTACACAGTTAAGCATTTCGCAAACGACAATATATAATATTTTGATGGTTCCGTATCCGTTTATCGTGTTCACGGTGTTTTATAATTTCACAACAAAATCCGTGGTGGCAGACAGAATAATTATATTTGCGTATGTTATATGTTTGATAATCAACTTTTACACAATCGTATCTTTCTTATTTGGGCAAAGAAGCCGACCTATGGCGAGTGACATCTACTTTTCGCTTTGTATGTTCCCGTTCATTATGGTGTTGGTGAAAAACAGACTTTTTAGATTTTTATTGACATTTATGCAGTTTGCGACTGTATTTATCTCGAACAAAAGAACGGCACTTATTGCGTTTGTTATTGCGTATTTGTTGTTTGTGCTTATTTCGATGGGAATGAACACGAAGAGAAATGTGTTCCGTCTTTTGGAAACTTTATTTATTTGTGTGGTAATATTCACGATTCTTTTCTTTATCAGTAAATATGTTGATAATACCTATGAACTTGGAATATTCGACCGACTTATGCGTCTTGAAGAAGACCAGGGTAGCGGACGAGTTGAGTTGTATCAGTCCGTTTGGACTGCGTTTAAAAATTCGAGAGTAATAAACCAGTTGTTCGGACACGGGTTGCACGCAACGGGCGAGGTTTGTACAACCGATTTGGCGCATAACGACTTCTTGGAAGTGCTATACGACTATGGTATCTTTGCATTTTTGGCATTTGTCGGATTTTACATTGCGATTATCGTTAATTGCGTAAAAATGGTAAAAGCAAGGTCACCGTATGCAGGTGCATTGGCAATGTCGCTTGTTATCGGACTTATGCTTAGTATGTTCTCATACTTCCTTGCATATTATACCTACGTTACTTGCGCTGTTGCTTTTTGGGGATTTATTTTCAAAAAGGAAAAAGATCGACTATATGAAATTAGTTTAGGTGAAGCTAAATGAATGTTGTAGAAAAAACAAAAAAATGTGTAGGCTGTGGTGCTTGTGTCGATAAGTGTGCCGTTAATGCCTTGTCGCTTCAAAAAGACAAAAACGGTTTTTTGGTTGCGAGTATAGATAATAGTCGCTGCGTGGACTGCGGTTTGTGTTTGAAGGTCTGCCCGTCACTCGAAAAAACCGAGAAAAACGATTTTGAAGAGAAGTATTATTGCGGTACATTCAACAATAATGAGGTTAGAACAAAATCATCGTCAGGTGGATTTTTTTCTGCGATAGCCGACTATGTTTTAAAGCAAAACGGTGTGGTTTACGGTGCTAAATATGACAATGAATACACTGCCGTTTTGATGGATTCAACCGATAATGTTGACATTGATGAATTGCGAAGAAGCAAGTATTCTCAGGGCAATCCAAACGGAATGTATAAAAGTATTGCCGAAAATTTGAAGCAAGACAGGCTTTGCTTGGTTGTCGGTACACCGTGTCAAATTGACGCTGCAAGAAAATCATTCGGCAACAATCAAAATTTGATTTTAGTCGATTTCGTTTGCGGTGGTGTTACACCTCAAACGGTTTTTGAGAATTATACAAAATCTCTTAAAGAAAAGTATAAATCAAAAATTATTTCGCTCAATTTCCGAGATAAAAAATACGGTTGGAAAGTTCCGAATATCTCCGTGAAATTTGAAAACGGCAAGGAATACCATTCGCCGTATCAATTTGATAAGTATTACTACTATTTTTATTCAACCCATTATTTAAAGAATTTGCCGTGCTTGTCGTGTGATTTCAAAAATCACTATGCGGCAGATATTACTCTGGGAGATTTTTGGGGATACAAAAGTGCAAATATCGAAGTGGATAACAATGGCATTTCGATGGCACTTATACATAGTGAGCAGGGCAATGAAATTTTCGGTAAAATAAGTGATGTGTTGTCGCTTAAAACTCTCGAAAAATCCCAAATTGAATATTGCTTTAAGAAGAAACAGTATTCGGAAAAGATGCTCAAAGACCGAGAGGCGTTTCTGGCAAAAGTTGAAAAAGACGGATTTGTCAAGACTTCCGAGAAAGAGTATTTTAAATATGGCAAACTCGGAGTGTATATCAAAAGAATTACCAAAAGAATAAAAAAGTTCTTATAGAAGGGATTTTCATTTAGTATATGAAAGAAAGTAACAGACAAATTGGATTAGGTGCGGTGCTGTCGTATTTAGGTGTTGCGGTCGGTATAGTTGCAGGACTTCTCTATAATCCGTGGATGATAAATATGATAGGCAAGTCAGACTATGCGCTATATACTCTGGCAATGTCGCTTATCAACACATTTTTGGTTGACTTCGGTCTTAGTATGGCAACTCAACGATATGCCGCTAAATTTATAGCCGAAAAAAACCAAACGGCAGTTAACAATATTGTCGGACTTATTTTCAAACTTTATTTGATTATTACCGCTATACTCACAGTATTGTTTACCATTCTGTTTTTCTTCCTTGAAAACATTTATACAGGTTTACAACCCGCAGAATTTCAAAAATTCAGCGTGTTGTATATAATGGTTGCAATTTATAGCATAACATCGTTCCCGTTCATCACATTGAAAGGTGTGTTGAGCGCCTACGAAAAATTTATTCCGCTTAAAGTCTGCGATTTGTTGTATAAAATCCTGACTGTCGGCTTGACTATCATTGCTCTTTTGATGGGCTACGGAGTATATATTTTAGTTGTTGTAAACCTCATTTCGAGCATTATCGTTATAGCAATTAGAATTATCATTATAAAAAGAACAATTCCTCTTAAAATGAATTTGAAATACCACAACAAGCAAGAGGTAAAAGAGTTGTTCGGATTTTCAATTTGGACGTCTGTTTCAACCATCGTTATGCGATTGCTAATATCACTCGCACCGTCAATTTTGGGTGTTGTGTCGGATTCGTCATCTATTGCGGTGTTTGGATATGCAGTTAGTATTGAAAGTTACATATATTCGTTTGTAAACGCAATCAACGGCTTCTTCTTGCCAAAATTGTCACGCTTTTCGGTATATGAGGACGAGGTCGCAAGAAAGAAAGTTATGGATTTGATGGTATCGGTCGGACGATATATTTTGTATCTGTACGCCCTTATGTATGTCGGATTTTTGATGCTCGGCGATAAGTTTGTAATTTTGACGGTTGGAAGCGGTTATTATGAGTCATTCATTTGCACATTGCTCATTTGTGCATACGGTATTGTTGCATACCCGCAACAAATCGGAAACACATATACAGTTGTAAAAAACAAGGTTAAAAAGCGTGGTATCATTTCCCTTGTTTGTATGGCTTTGTATGGTATAATCGCATTTCCGTTGTCGAAATATTTTGGTTGTATCGGTATAAGTGTTGCAATTTGTGTTGCACTTGTTGCCCAAACTATACTTATGAATATTATGTTCAAGAAGGATTTGAAGCTCGATATCGGCAAATTCTTCAAAGAATGCTATTTGAAAAGCCTTCCGGGTATGCTCGTGTTTATTGCGTTGTCATTCGTTGCAACAAGATCTATTCCGCTTACGGGTTGGTTCGGTTTTGGAGTTAAAACTGCTAGCATAATTGTGATTTTTGCCGTTGTTCTTTTGACGATGTTATTGTCACGCAACGAGCGAAAAAGTATTAAAAAAAGGATTGTAAAAAGATGATAATCACTTTTAAAGAACTTTTTGAAGTTAACGAAATACAGGTTGATATTTTAAGAGCGGTTTGCGAAGTTTGCGACAAGCTCAATATTAAGTGCTATATGGTGCATGGCAGTTTGCTCGGCAGCATCAGAAACGGCAAATTCGTGCCTGGCGATGATGATATTGACATCGCTATGCACAGAAAAGACTATGAGTTGTTTTTGAAAGAAGCACCGAAGTATTTGCCCGAATATTATTTCGTGCAAAATCACGAGAGCGATAAAAACTATCCCTTGAATTTTGCAAAAGTAAGGGACAGCCGAACAACTTATATCATTGACGTTGCTCGTAAATTAGACATAAACCACGGAATTTATATCGACTTATTTCCGATAGACAATGCAATCGTTCCCGGATTTAAGTCGAGAGTATCTCACTTCATCAATAAGATTTGCAGTTTGCGAATTTCGTCTGTGTTCGTGATCGAGAATGATACTAAATCAAAAAAATTGGTTCGCTTTGTGGCGAAAATACTTTGCCCGTCTGTTAAATGTGCGATAAATCATCGTGAAAAAAGTTTCAAGAGCAGAAAATTCAGCGGATTTATTCAGGTTACGGGTGGTAAACCGAAGGAAAGTCAAATTCCGTATGCGTGGTTTGACGGCAGTCAGGACGGAGAATTTGAAGGCGTAAAAATTGATATGCCGAAAGATTATGACAGTTATCTCACCAAAATTTACGGCGACTACAAAAACAGAACTTTAATCGAAAACAAGGAAAATGACGAGAATAATATCGAAGTCAACGCTTGTTGCATTGACATTTCAAAGCCATATACTGAACATACCAGCGATTGGAAGTGATTATTGAGTGGAAAAGTGGAGAGATATTTACACCGAAAAGCAGTTGAAAACTGTTCAGGAAATCGAGCGAAAAAACTTATCGGTAATGACGGAAGTTTGTGAAAAACTCGGTATCGACTTTTTCGCTTATGGTGGCACATTGATTGGTGCAGTTCGCCACAAGGGATTTATCCCGTGGGACGATGATTTGGATGTGGCATTACCCCGAAAAGATTATATGACCTTTGCAAAAAAAGCCAAGGAAATATTGCCGAAAGAGTATTATTTGCAAACACCCTACGAAGATAAAAAATCGCCGTTTCCATATATGAAACTGCGTTTGAAAGGCACAAAATATGCCGAGTATGGTCATAGCAAATTGGATATCGAGCAGGGGGTTTATATTGACATCTACCCGATTGACAACCTGCCGAGCGATTTTGAACTGTTTAAAAAACAGCACAAAAAATTTCAAACGCTCGTCAAACTTTTTGCGATAAGACAATGCCCGTATTTGAACAACTCGAAAAAAACGGCTAAAACCCGAGTTAAGAGCGTGTTTAAATATATCGGCTCTCTGTTCGCAAAACTCATTCCGCACGATTATCTCGTTAAGAAGATTGACGAGGTTTCCACTATGTATAACAACGAGCAGACAGGTAAATTCGGCAATTTGTATTACCCGAAGCCTGCGAATTGTTATAACTCAATTTACCCTCTTGTCGAAGGCGAATTTGACGGTCAGAAAATAATGTTGCCAAACGATTGGGAAAATCACTTGAAATCGAGATACGGCAATTATTTGGAACTCCCACCCGAAGAAAAAAGATGTGGGCACAAACCTTATGATTTAAAATTGCCGAATGACTGATAAACAAAAAATCACCGATGTTAAATCGGTGATTTTTTTTATAATGCCGTGCTTATTTTCTTTTCTAAAACTTCATCGTCATACTCAACATCATAAGACCAAACTCTCGCACACTCAACGAGCGACTCGAAACTGCCATCCGTATTTTTCCATTTGCCGATTATCTCGTCAAACGATTGATTTACAAATGCAATTCGCTCTTCAACTCGGTTGTCATAGAGTGCGTCGGGCAGATGACGGTAGATTAGATACTCCAAAAGCCGAGCCTCAACACCCGTTTTGTCTATGCTTTCGAGCATATCATCACGCAACGCCATAAGCCACTTTTCGTCTTCTTGCAGTTCGGTATTTTCACCGTCATTTGACAATGTAACAAGTTTCATCGGCTCTTTTCTGCCGAGAATAATCCGACCTGCTTCCTCGCAAACAAGACCGAGTCCAAGCTCAATTCGATTGCTCCAAAAATTACGAAAACGAGGGTGGTCGGCACAGATTTGGCACAAAATCTCTTCGCCGTGATTTATTATCATCTCGCAAAGTCCGTCATCATTCAAAAACGGACAACGCTCATCATTGCTTAACTTTATGTGCGGAGTGCCATCATAATCTATGTGCTTTGCGATGTCGGGCAGTTGCTCGAACTTTTGCAAACTCTCACCATCAACGTCAACTTCCCAACCAACGCAACAGGTGTG
>CADBMQ010000125.1 GCA_902795765.1 Oscillospiraceae bacterium
CTTTAAATACTTCCAAACTGCAAACTTCGCTACAGCCTTTTCGCCCTTCTTAACTTGATAGCCTAATCTCTGCCATCCTGCGTAAGTATGAATTGGCTGAATTTCATCATCCTCAATTTTAAGAATTCCGTCACTTGCTAAAAGCACCTGATTAGTGTAAATGATTTCCGCGTTTGTCATTTCCTTCACCTTATCCTTTCTTATAGAATATCTCTACAATAAGATTATACAGTAAGGTGATATATTATGTCAATTATTATTTCATTAATAAAAAATAGGATAATACGATATCGTTTTTATATTGCTATATATAATATAATGTAGAAAATCGTAAAATCCTATAAATTTTAAGAATTTTCGTGCCGTTTTTTATATGCCGCTTTCGCTTCTTCCCATACTGGATTATCTGTCGGTACTTCCCAGCCATTCATTCTATACCAAAAGTCACGCAGGAATAATACAATTTGAATTTGAGAGGTAGATGAAAATAATTCTATGTTTTGCGTCCTTTGACGCTCTTCATTCCATTGCGCTTGCTTTATAATATATAATGTAACAGGTCTTTCCTGTTGCTGACTGTAAAACTGGGTTGTATTATACAGAATATTTCCCCCACGGTCGTTTATAGCGTGTTGTAACTTGTGTATCATCACCGAGTTACTATTGGGCATCGTCAAACTCCTTCACTACTTCTTCCGTCTCCGAGTTGCTCTTCTCTTGTAACTTCTCGTAACCTTCTGTTTGGCCGCCATTGAAATCTCCTCCATTTACAATGTTGAAACTTCTATCGGTCGCCTCTTGCTCAATCGTTTCGGTATATTCTTCAACTGGTAAAGTTATGTACCATAGAAATCCTGCAACTATGAGAAGAATTGCAATTAACTCCACGATTGCTATAATAAACCATCGTTTTGCGCTTGCTTTGACCTCGTGCAATAACTCGGTTGCTAACGTCTTATTCTCTTCCATTTTCATTCCTCCCACTCAAGTATAGCATATTAGCCTCAAACAGTCTATTACTATGACTTTGGTTGATTTTCTTCGCACAAATGGGACCGTAACCAAGAATTCTTGCATTTTCTGTTTTTAGTTTTCGTCCACATCGTAAACAATACTTGTGAAGTTTCGGGTCGTCTACAGTATTCATTTTTACATTATTTGTCCTAATAGATATCGCATTGCAAACTCTTCCTCAATTTTGCCTTGCTTTATTCCGCTTTCAACTCGCTGGATTTCTAATAACATATATTCAAGCCAATCATCTGTATAATATCCGATATGACTTTTCGCTAATTTTATCTCCCAGCCCGTCAGTCCTGTTGCTTTTGATAAATTGTCGCCGTGATATGTTTGCACTTGTAAAGTCGAACGAACATTATTAAACAAAACTGTCAACATTACCATTGTTGCTTCACCAATATCATAACATTCTTGCAACAATTCTAACGACAAATTTACCTTTTTCCTCAAAACAGCATCCACAAAATCAAATATCGCATCTTTCGGCGGCTGATAAATTGCTCCTTCTTTTACTAAAGTTTCAAATACATCATCTGATTCCCAATGTACAACATCTTGTGTAAAAGGTGCATATAACTCGTGTTCAGCATAATTCTTTATCTTATCAATTTCCAGCAAACATCTTCCGTAATCGTATTCACAGATTTCCATCAAAGCCTGACAATTTTTGTCGTTTAAGTCAATTTCTTTCTGGATATACTTTTTCAAGATTCTCGGTTCAAGATGTTCAAATATACAAATTTCGTCCTGAAACGCTTTATAAAATTTTGTTCGTTTATCAAGGTTGGTGAGTTGAAGTATGTAGATGTTGCCTGCGAATATTTTAGAATTTTTTACTTGCGACCACAGTTGTTCATTACTTATAAATGCTTCATCATCTCGCACTACATAGCAAAAATCAGACGATAGAAACGATTTATTACGCAATTGAACATATATATCATTAATAGAATTAATTCGCTTAATTCGCAGATTTTTCGCTTTGGCAAGTTGATTTATATATATCTCCTGTACTTTCCATTCATCGCCATTGAAGATATAAAAATCTCTTACACTTCCGCTTTTTATATCATTTTTAATTTCCGCTACTTGCATCACAGTTCCTAATCTTTATTATCCAAGTTTCAAACAATGCTCTTTTATTTACACCTGTTGTTCTCAAATAAACTAAATGTCTACTTGTAAGATATGTCCACTGACTGTATTTATTTTTTAATACTAAATCCTTTGCATCGTGTGCTTTTATTATACAGATGTACACGAATGTCTTCCAAAAGAGAATTAAGTCGTACTTATCTTCTTCATCCTTAAATGCTATTTCGTTTGCAATCTTCAAGGCATTTGCTGTCGAAGTCTGGTCAATATAGTCAATTACCTTTTCAACATAGTCATAAAACTTCATTGCACCGAATTTCTGTACTATATCTACTTCTCCATAAGTAGAACATATTGCACTTGCCTTTTCTGCATCATTAGGATTTCCGTCAGGATATTTTTCCCAAAAGTATTGAAATAATTCATCTGGTGTTGGATTCTGCATTCGCAAAATCGTTGCCCTACTTCTTATTGTCGGCAAAGTGTTATTCTCATCTTGTAAAGTAAGAATAAATGAATTTCCGTTCGGACACTCTTCCACGACTTTCAATAATGCGTTTTTTGCTGTTATAGACATATTATCCGCATCTGCGATAATAAACACAGTATTATGCCGTTTATACGCTTCTCTAATAATCGTCCGTATCGTGTCTACGGAAATATCAGGAGCCCAATATACATTAAATTGCGCATCTTTATAGGATTCTCGCAAAGTATATTTCTTTCCTACTCCTCGCTCGCCGACTAACAATATAAAGTTTGCATTAATCTTCGGCAGTATCATCAGTTGCTCCCAATATCATAACTAACTTATTAAAATCTGTCTTATCATCCCAAACAGTTGAACAGTCAATATATTTTCTATCCCTGTTGTTATATTCGGAATGTACAGTTTCTATGCGAGGACATAATAACGCCCTAATCATTTCAATATCAGCAGTTAAATTATTTGATGATGTACGCCAATAATCTACATCTTGCTTTAATTGTTCGTTTTCATCTTCAAGTCGTTCAATTCTTGCAATAGCGTACTGTTCTAATGTCTTAATTTCACTCATCTTCTTATATCTCCGTATTTCAACAAAACAACTTCAATATCTGCTTTTGGTGTTAAACTATACTTGATTTCCGAATTCAGTTTTACCCAATCTGCAAGAACATTATCAATTACTTGATATTCGTCCGCTCCTAATTCATCTAAAAATTTCTCGTATGCATAGATTTTAGGAATCGTCAAATACTTGAAATCACATCCTCTACCATACATTACAATGTCAATCAAGAATAACAGATAATCCTTCACAAACTGCTTTAAGTCTTTTCCTTCATTGTACAAGTCATACAAAATCTTTATTGACTTCTCGGCATCGTAATAGTAAATCGCCTCTGTCAATTGCATCATAACATCGTAATTTACTGTGCCTAATGCTTTGATTGTATTCTCCAAAGTCAAGTTTGTAGAATAGGACAAAAC
>CADBMQ010000126.1 GCA_902795765.1 Oscillospiraceae bacterium
AAAATCCCGAAACACCTTTATATTCCGGCTCGGCAGGCATCGGCATATCAAAAAGTTTTTTCTCGTTTTCGTATTCATCATTGATGATGCTTTCATTCGCATACGCATACAAATATTCGTCATTCAACAAGTCAGATTTATCAAGTTTTTCGGTCTTGACTTTCTCACGAAGTTTTGCATAGTATTCTGCCATAGCCGCTTCTTTGTATGGGTTGGTGTATATCACATTCAACAAGCCAATCGTCAAAATGCCAAGCAACTGCCAACCTAAAAAAGAGAGGTCGAAAACGAAAAGTTCCCACTTGTGACCTTTCATCATTCTTTTCGACAGATTGAGTGCATCTTTCGCAGAAATGTCGGGATTTTCTGCAACTATGTAAGGTACGAGTGCATACGAATAGTGCTTAATCATACCACCGATGATTGTCAAGTCCCACAAAAATTGGAACATCTGCGTGTATAAAAGTCCAATCGCAACTTTAAACCACCGTCTGCATTTTACGAAAAACAGGAATTTTCGAACGGGTACACTTTCGTAAATTCTTGCTTCGAGTGCAACTCGTTTCAAAATCGCCCTGAATACATCAATTACAAAAAACTGTACAAATGCCGCTACGAGTAGGCAAATCACTATAAAAATTGCAACCGACATACTTCGTGAACCGACCATAGAGTCAATGGATTTCCAAAGCGTCACATAGATTGATCCCGATTCGTATGTGTTCACAAGAGCCGCAAAAGCTCCTTTGTTTCTGCCGAGTTCAAGCGCACTTATATTAACAGACTTGTTTTTGGATTGCTCTTTTAATTTATTTGATAAGCTTTCGCCTTTTTCTGGTTCGCCTTTTATCATATGATCAAAAACGCCGTCTTCAAAAAAGTCTTCAAAAACTGCAAACTCGCCACTTTCACCTGCTACTGTTTTAAAACCGTAACCTGCGAGAGTTCCTGCATATTGAACACCCAAAAATGCCGCAATCGCACACGCTGCGACAAACATTAGATAATGCTTTTTAAAACTTGTTTTTCCTTCTCTTTTTATCTGCTTTCTATCCAAAACTCAACCTACCTTTCAACGAGCCGCAGTTTTGACAAGAATGTTTTTCGTCAGAATAATATAAATCACTATTCCAACAATAATTCCACCAAGCCCGATATATTCAAAGGTTTTTGAAAGAAAGTTGAAATGCCCACACACCATAATTGTCGCTGCAACCGCAATGAACATCATTACTCCGCCACTCGGACGAGCAAACTTTTTGAGCGATTCGGGTGTGTAGTGTTGAGCGTTGTATCCAAAAGCTTTTCCACTTATCATTTGGACGAGTCCCATAATAAAAACATACGCAAACAATGCAAATGTCACAATGTCCCAAACGGACAAAACACCAAACAACAAAACTATCTCTCCTCTATTTTTGTTTTCGCTTTTATTATACTAATTTTAGCGAAAAATGTCAACTTTTAATAAACGCAAAAAAGACCGCAATTTGCGGTCTTTTTCAAATACGCTACATATTAATGCGCCTTGATTTTACTTATGCAAGCGTGACAAAGAGTATCACTACCAACATGTTCAAGGTTTTCGTGGCTTCCACAAAGTGCGCAAGCCTGAACACTTTTGGTTAAGATAATCTTATTGCCATCAACACTAATGGCAAGTTTTGAGCCCGGCTCAATGCCGAAGTTTCTGCGAATCTCTTTCGGGATAACGATTCTGCCGAGTTCGTCTACCGGTCTTTCTACTCCTGTTGAAAGCATGGCTTTATACCCCTTTCGATTTAAAAAAGTTTATTTCCTTTTTTACTTTGTCAATTTTACCATATATATATAGAAATGTAAACCCAAATATTTTTCATTTTCTCGTGATTTTTTGTAAACTTCGACGAAATCTTTGCAAAATATTTCCACAATTTTACAAATATAGTAAAAATATGTCTAATTTTGTCATATAACCAGATTTTGTAAGCAATTTTACTGACGGATTTTGAATGTTTTTGCGTATTTTATTTTTATAAACTGAAACAATGTGAGTTTGTTAAACAAGGCTGAATGTTTCACGTGAAACAAATTTATGTTTTTTGTAAAATAATACTTTAAATGCAAATAATTTTGTGATATACTACTTATATAGTTTTTTGACTGTAAAAATAAACAAAAGAAGGAGAGTTTTGATAATGCCGGTTTTTTCGGATAAATCAAAAAAACACGGTAAAATTATCGCTGTTGTAAATCAAAAAGGCGGAGTTGGTAAAACGACATCGGCGGTTAATCTTGCAGCGGCACTTGGTGCGGCAGGTAAAAAATGCTTACTTGTTGATATTGATCCGCAAGGGAACAGCACGAGCGGGTATGGCGTTACAAAACGTGGTATGAATAAGTCAGCGTATGAAATGTTGATTGGTGAAGTCCCTGCCAATGATGCAATAATTCACACGAATTTTAAAAACGTTGACATTATCCCGTCAAATGTAAACTTGTCAGGTGCAGAGGTTGAACTTATTGATATTGAACGTCGTGAGTCAAGACTTAAAACTGCACTTGCGACTGTCAGAGATGACTACTCGTTCATTTTTCTCGACTGCCCACCGTCACTTGGACTTGTAACAATAAACGGATTAGTTGCCGCAGACTCGTTGCTTGTCCCAATTCAATGCGAGTATTACGCACTTGAAGGTCTTTCACAACTTATGCAGACTGTTCGTCAAATCAAGCAACGATTCAATCCGCTTATCGAGATTGAAGGAGTTTTGTTGACGATGTATGACGGCAGATTGAACCTTACACAGCAGGTGGTTACCGAAATAAAACGCTTTTTCCCGAAAAAAGTGTATGCAACTGTTATTCCGAGATCTGTTCGACTTTCAGAAGCACCAAGTTTTGGTGAGCCGATAATCTACTATGATCCAAAGGGTAAAGGTGCGGAAGCATATACAAAGTTGGCAAAAGAGGTAATAAAAGCGAATAAGTAGAACCAAATGCTATAAAGGGAGGAAAACATATGGCAAAAAAGAGTGGTTTGGGCAGAGGACTCGATGCTTTGCTTGGCGACAATAGTGATAACGGCGGAAATGTTGAAATTAGTTTGTCAGATATTTCGCCAAATCCAAATCAACCACGAAAGCATTTTGACGAAGATGCATTGCGTGAGTTGGCGGACAATATTTCGCGGTATGGACTTTTGCAACCCGTAGTTGTCCACACAAAAGCAGACGGAAGTTATGAAATTGTTGCCGGTGAACGCCGTTGGCGTGCATGCCGAATGGCAGGATTGACAACAATTCCTGTTATAATCAAAGATTTGACAGATAGTGAAATCGCAGAAATCGCACTTATCGAGAACCTGCAACGTGAGGATTTGTCTCCGGTTGAAGAGGCGAGAGGTTACGAGTCATTGATAAATCAGTTTGATATGACACAGGAACAGGTTGCACAGAAGGTTGGCAAATCTCGTTCGGCAGTTGCAAATTCACTTCGACTTCTCGAGCTTGGCGAGTTTTTACCTTTGCTTGAAAATGGCACAATTAGTGCAGGACACGGCAGAGCATTACTTGCTATAAAGGATAAAGCGGTTCGAATGGAGGCACTTGAACTTATAAAAAGCGGTGCGACCGTTCGTGATATTGAAAAATTTGCAAAAGCACGTAATGAATCGGCAGAGGTGAAGCCTACTACCAAAAAAACAACGAAGCGACCGTCTTATTATGATGAAGTGGAACTTTCCCTCAAATCCGAACTCGGCAGACGAGTTAAGGTATCCGCATCGGGTAAACGTGGCACGTTGAATATTGACTTTTATAATGAAGAGGACCTTGCGAATTTAATCGAGTTCCTTTTTAGCAGAAGATAATTTAAAGAAAGGTGTATTCCAATGTTAGATATTAGATTTTTAAGGGAAAACGTAGATGTTGTAAAACAAAATATAAAAAACAAGTTCCAAGATAACAAACTTCCGCTTGTTGATGAGGTAGTTGAGCTTGACGCAAAACTCCGTGAGGTAAAACAAGAGGTTGAGCAGTTGCGTTCGCAGAGAAACAAAGCATCGAAAACAATCGGTGGGCTTTTCGCGCAAGGTAAACGTGACGAGGCAGAGCAACTAAAATCCGAAATTGCAAAGGTTGGCGGTAGAATTGATGAGTTGACCGCACTCGAAACTGAACTTTCCGATAAAGTTCGCAATATTATGATGATTATCCCGAATATTATCGATCCGTCAGTTCCGATTGGTAAGGACGATAGTGAAAACGTTGAAGTTAAGCGTTATGGCGAGCCGGTTACACCCGACTACGAAATTCCGTACCACACCGAGATTATGGAATCTTTCTGTGGAATTGACCTCGATGCTGCTCGTAAAGTTGCAGGTAATGGTTTTTACTACCTTATGGGCGATATTGCTCGACTCCACTCGGCAGTTATCTCGTATGCTCGTGACTTTATGATTGATCGTGGCTTTACTTATTGCGTTCCGCCGTTTATGATTCGCTCGAATGTTGTAACAGGCGTTATGTCGTTCGCAGAAATGGACGCAATGATGTATAAAATCGAGGGCGAAGACCTTTATCTTATCGGTACTTCTGAACACTCGATGATTGGTAAGTTTATTGATACAATCAATCCCGAATCAAGCCTTCCGCTTACTCTCACAAGTTATTCACCGTGCTTCCGTAAGGAAAAAGGCGCTCACGGTATCGAAGAGCGTGGTGTTTATAGAATTCACCAGTTTGAAAAGCAGGAAATGATTGTTATTTGTAAGCCTGAGGAAAGCCCGATGTGGTTTGATAAACTCTGGCAGAACACAGTTGACTTGTTCCGTTCGATGGATATTCCGGTTCGTACCTTGGAATGTTGCTCGGGCGACTTGGCAGATCTTAAAGTTAAATCAGTTGATGTTGAGGCTTGGTCACCTCGTCAGCAGAAGTATTTCGAAGTTGGTTCTTGCTCGAACTTGGGCGATGCACAAGCTCGTCGTTTGAAAATCCGTGTTTCGGGCGAAGACGGCAACTATCTTGCACACACTCTTAACAATACAGTTGTTGCACCGCCTCGTATGCTCATCGCATTCCTCGAAAACCACTTACAGGCAGACGGTTCTGTGACAATTCCTGAACCGCTTCGTCCGTATATGGGTGGCAAGGACAAGCTTGTTCCGACAAAGAAATAATTGCACTATATAATGAAAGAGCGAGGGTTCAAATCCCTCGCTCTTTTTGTGTGTTTCACATGAAACAATTATAATAAATGAAAATCTGCGTTGTTGTCGAACTCTTCGTAAAACAACTCGGAGTATTCGTCTTTCAAAAAAATATCGAGAAAAGACGACATATCCGGTGCAAGCTTTGGCGATTTGATAAACTCATCAAGTGGCATCCAAAAAACTTCGCCTTCATCGGAAGAACAAAGATTACCGCTAAACTTGTCGGCACGATAGAGATAGCCAACCCACTTTCTGTCGGGACCGAGCCAATGCACCAAACCGCAAAGACTTGGATTTTCAATTTTCAGTCCTGTTTCCTCGAATATTTCACGAACAACGGATGCAGAGAAAGATTCGCCATTCTCAACGTGACCACCTGGGAAAACATATCCGTGCAGTTTCGGATCAACACGATTTTCGACCAAAACATTGTCGCCATCGCAAACCATACACATATTATAGAAAACAGTTGGAATACTTCTATCGGGACTTGCCACAAAAATCACTCCTGTGTAATAAAAGTAAAAGACTCGCTTTTGCGAGTCTTTTTTGGAGCGGATTACGAGGCTCGAACTCGCTACCTCCACCTTGGCAAGGTGGCGCTCTACCAGATGAGCTAAATCCGCATCAGCAAAAATAATTATAACCTAAAAATGGTAGTTTGTCAAGTGGAAAAATGCAAAAAAATAAAGGCGTGGTTTAATCCACGCCTTTATGAGAAATACAAACTTATTTCAAGTTGTTTTTAAGAGTTTCGAGAGAAGCACGAAGCTCAGTAGGCAACTTGTCGCCAAATGTTGTATCGTAGAAGTTCTCGATATCAGCAGCTTCAGCGTTCCAAACGTCTTTGTTAACGTCGAGAAGAGCAGCCAAAGTATCAGCAGTTACATCGTCGAGACCTTCGATGTCGATGTCGCCTTCATTCGGAACATAACCGATAGCAGTTTCCTTAGCGCCAACCTTATCTTCGCAACGAGCGAGGATCCAGTTAAGAACACGCATATTCTCGCCGTAACCCGGCCACATAAAGTCACCGTTTTCGTCAAGTCTGAACCAGTTAACATTGAAGATTTTAGGAGCCTTGTCGCCAAGTTTTTTACCCATATCAAGCCAGTGCTGGAAGTACTCGCCCATGTGGTAACCGCAGAACGGACGCATAGCCATAGGATCGTGACGAACAACACCAACAGCGCCTGTTGCAGCAGCAGTTGTTTCAGAAGCCATAATTGAGCCTACAAACACACCGTGTTCCCAATCTCTTGATTGATATACGAGCGGAGCGGCCTTAGCACGTCTGCCACCGAAGATAAGAGCGGAAATCGGAACACCCTTACCAGAGTTGAACTCATCGCTAAGACACGGGCAGTTGATAGCAGGAGCAGTGAAACGGCTGTTCGG
>CADBMQ010000127.1 GCA_902795765.1 Oscillospiraceae bacterium
ATAAGAAAAGCCCGTATCCCTGCGAGAATACAGGTCATTCGTGAAACACCGAAACTGATAATTGACGGTGGTCACAATGCCGATAGCGTGAAAGTGCTCAGCGACTATATCATTCGTAACAGAGTACACCCGATTTGCGTGATGGGTATGATGAAAGACAAGGACACCGCAGGATTTCTACATACAATAGGCCCACTCTGCCGTGAGATTTATGCCGTTCAATCGGCATCTCCGAGAGCAGAAACTCCCGAAAATATTTGCTCACTCGCCAAAAACTATTGTAGTAAAGTTGAGTGTTGTGACGACTTGCCAAAACTTTTGAAAACACTTGTGTCGAGAGATGAAGATTTGTTGATTTGTGGCTCACTATTTGTCGCAAATGAAGCGTATCACGCATTAAAAGACGAATTCGACATCTAAATTCGTGCATATTCGCATAGAAAAACCTCTATCATTTTTGATAGAGGTTTTTGTTTTTGAAAGGAAGGATTTTATGAAATGCAGACTTGCAGTCAGCGGAAATATGCTGACCGCATATCTTGACGGTGAAATCGACCACCATAGTGTGCAACCTGTGCGAGAGAGTATCGACAATGCTATCGACCGCAACCAACCAAACTCGCTCGTGCTTGATTTTTCTGACGTGACTTTTATGGACAGTTCGGGTATCGGACTGATAATGGGACGATTTCGTGAAACATCTCGACTCGGTGCTCAGTTGTATATTTTTAATCCACAACCGCCAATCGAAAAGTTACTTCTCATAGCGGGAATGGACAAGCTTGCAAAAATACAGACAAACGGCAAAAAGGAGAAATACAAACGATGAAAGTGATAAATCAATTTAAAATGCAACTCGATTCACACTCGGCAAACGAGTCATTCGCACGAACGGCAATTGCAACGTTTGTCGCACAGTTAGATCCGACTCTCGAAGAAATCAGCGATATACGAACGGCAGTTTCCGAGGCAGTCACAAACTGTATCGTACACGCATATAAAGAGAAAATCGGAGTAATTTACATAACTGTAAAAATCTATGACGGCAAAAAAGTTGTGATAAGAATACGAGATAAAGGTTGCGGAATTGAAAATATCGAACAAGCGATGCAACCGATGTTCACAACAGGCGGACCTGATAGAGCAGGTATCGGCTTTGCCGTAATGCAGAGTTTCACAGACAAACTCAAAGTTTCGTCAAAAGTCGGCTACGGCACAACGGTTGTTATGCACAAAACAATCGCATCTCGTCAAAATGACAGAGCGTGACCGTATCATACAGGATAATTTAAAACTTGTACATTCGTGTTGCAAAAGGTTTAAAAACAAGGGAATTGAATATGACGATTTGTTTTCGGCAGGGTGTATCGGGCTTGTCAAGTCGACAGACAAGTTTGATAAAACTCTCGGCTACGCATTTTCGACTTATGCCGTACCCGTGATACTCGGCGAGATAAAGCGACTTTTCCGAGAGGACGGAACACTAAAAGTTGGCAGACGAATAAAAGAAAATGCCCGTACTGTCAATATAGCACGGGAAAGCTTATCGTCAACTCTCGGTAGAGAGCCGACTTTGAGCGAGCTCTCACTTGAAACGGGACTGTCAGCTGAGCAAATAGTATGTGCCGACGGCTCACAACAATCGGTTTTGTCGCTCGACTACACAAATGAGGACGGAAAATCGTCGGGTGATTTTGTTTGCCTCGACAAAAGTGACGAGATGATAGGCTCAATCGCATTAAAACAGTCAATAGACTCGCTATCCGACCAAGACCGAAAACTGATAATTTTGCGATATTACAAAAACCGCACCCAGTCACTCACAGCCGAAGAACTCGGAATGACACAGGTGCAGGTTTCACGCAGAGAAAAGGTTATTTTAAAACAACTTCGGGAAAAGATGCTATCTTAACCCTTCGGCACGTTTCTTTAACATAGTCGAAACATCGAAAACGGTAAATTTACCATCACCGTCCATATCGGACGCCAACAGATCTTCGCCCGAAAGTTTATCGCCGTTCATTATGTGCAAACAAGCAAGGCGAATATCAATCAAATTGACAAAGCCATCGTTATTCACATCTCCATAAAGCCTTCCGCTTGGCAAAGCGGTGGGTTTTGTCGTTGTTGTGGTAGTAGTGGTTGTAGTCGTAGTCGTAGTCGGCTTAGTTGTGGTTGTTGTAGTTGTGGCTTTGGTAGTAGTTGTAGTAGGCTTCGTGGTGGTAGTTGTCGGACTTATTGTCACAGTAGTGGTAGTCGGTTCAACTTTTTTCTGCCACTCGGCATAGAATGTGACTACATCTCCCTTAACCTTTGTAGTTGTACCAACCCAAGCACTGTCACGATACAGACTCTTGTACCAACCTGACGGTTGCTCGTTTTCAAAAAACCAATCACTATTACCATTTCCATCGGTGTAAATCCACTTATCATCAGATTGACGATGAGCCGACCAACCTTTAAAATCATACCCCGACTTTATAAAAGAGCAGATAGGATAGTAGTTTTCAGTGTTGTATGTGCAAATCATATCGGGAATATTACCCGTACCACCGTTTGCATTAAAGCGAAGCGTAAATTCGAGTCTTGAATAGTTGTATAAGCTCACATTACGGTCAATATTACCGTCAGCACCCGAAACACTGCCCAATTCGGTGTACTGCCAAACTGTATACGGAGAAAAATATGTCGGACTTGATGTGCGATAGTTCGCAATCCAAATATCTGCCATTTCCTGAACTTCGTCTTGATATAAACTTTCATTAAACCAACTCGGACTTGCATACACCATAGGTGTGTAGTTTGCACGGCGGATTGTATCAACAAATTTTCCTGTAATATCAGTCAGCTGTCGTCTTGTAAGTCCCTCGGTACGAGCCGCAGGAGTTCCTGCATATTCGGTATCGAACACAACCGGGTATTCGATGTAATTACGATATGGCTTGATGATAGAGAGCGTGAATTCCGCCTCTGCTTCCGCCTCTTTAAGAGTAATAGCCTGTGAATAGAAATACACACCGATTTTAAGCCCTGCTTTTATTGCCGCTTGTATGTGCGAGTCAAAAGACGAGTCTTTATTAAGTGTACCTGCAACACCCCAGCCACGGTAGCCGGCACGCAAAAACACAAATTCAATACCCGAGCTTTTAAGCTTGTTCCAATCAATATCTTCGTTCCATTCTGAAAAATCGACACCTTGAATAGATGTGATTTTGTCGTTTTCATAAAAGTTCCATTGTTTGTTTTCATAGAAAAAACCGCTTTTTTCCGCAGAAACATTAAAACAAAAAGTTGCAATTAAAGATAAACTTAAAATAAAACAAATCAATCTTTTTATATTCATTTTAATTACCTTACCTTTATATTCTTATACTTCATTATACTATAACTTTTCAGTACTGTAAACAGTTATTTTTATTTGATGTAGGATAATCAACATTCCAAATTTTGCCGACAGTCAGTCGATACAGTCCAAAACATAATAAAGATTTAATAATCAGACGCTCAAAACTACTACCGAAATCTATGAAGAAAGCTGTCGAGCCGAGTAGACTGCACAAAAAAGGTCGAAGAAAAAAGCCCCAGACATCTAATTTCGGTTTGCACGTTTTAGCGAGCAGCCAAAACGACAACATACAAGTGAAAATGTTGCTGAACATCATAACGAACAAAAGTCCTTGCACACCTGAAATCGGCACAATTAGTGAAATGATTGCTATTCGCAAACCGCTATCCGTAAGACTGAAAATCATAAGCGGAGTTTGTTTGTCGAGTGTTATCAAAATGCCGTCAACCACAAATTGCAGATACATAAACGGCAAAATCGGA
>CADBMQ010000128.1 GCA_902795765.1 Oscillospiraceae bacterium
ACCGAAAATCATCGGTTTAACGAAAAATATAATTATCATCTCCGTTTACATATTTTTCGTAGTCGATGCGAATAATATACGGTGGATTACATTGGAAACAGGTCCTTCCCATAGCACCGACAAAACATATCGTATTGTCGGGATTAAGCGACATAATATCGCTAACCATTCGTTCGGTTGGCGAAGAGTGGTCGAAATAGGTAATGCCCTCTCGCTCGGCATCACTCATAAACCGAAAGCGAGTTGCACGGTCTCTCATAAAAATGTAAACTCGTTTCTCGTTGCTTATAAGATTTTTAATTGTTCTCATAAAAATCACTCCTTTGAAAATTTTCGTAGTGCTTTACGTTTGCTACACGCATTTTACCAAAAGGAGTGTACAAATATCAGTTCAATAAAAATAAATTTATCGTGAATAGCAGGAGTTTTATTGGAATAATTTGGAGTATATGCAAGTGCTAACCAAAAAAGCGGAGAAATCTGTCGATTTATTTGGCAATTATGCAATCTTGACAAAGCGAAACTTCAATGATATACTGAACTCAATAAAAGCTACCACCCCATAATGCTGGCGGAATGTGAATTAACACAGTGCTTTATGGGGATTGATTATTACCGACCGTCTGGGTAACTCTTTAATTGCAGAGTTACCCTTTTTTGTTCGGATTTTGAAAGGAATAATTACTATGACATTTGAGCAATGGAACGGATTTGTTGAGGGCGATTGGCAGAGTTCTATAAATGTTCGTGACTTTATCGACAAAAACTATACCCCTTATGAAGGGGATGACTCCTTTTTGCAAGGCCCGACCGACCGCACAAAAAGAGTTTTTGAAAAATTTCAAAATCTCAAAAAGTTGGAACAGGAGCGTGGCGGAGTTTTGTCGATTGACGATACAACTGTTTCGTCACTTTGCAACTACGCACCTGGCTATCTTTCAGACGAGGATATAATTGTCGGTTTGCAGACAGATGAGCCGTTGAAACGTGGTGTCAATCCGTTTGGCGGTATTCGTATGGCACGTTCGGCTTGTGAGTCTTACGGCTACAAACTTTCGGACGAAATCGAAAAACTTTTCACATACAGAACAACTCATAATGACGGTGTTTTTCGTGTATATACCGATGAGATGAAAGCCGCTCGTCATTGTGCTTTGCTGACAGGTCTGCCCGACGCATACGGCAGAGGCAGAATTATTGGCGACTATCGTCGTGTTGCTTTGTACGGAACTGACGCACTTATTGAGCAGAAGAAAAAGGACAAGCAACTCAAAGGCGAAAACTTTATGGATCCCGAAAACATTCGTATTCTCGAAGAGTTGTATCAGCAGATAACATTTTTGGGCAAACTCAGAGATATGGCAAAAATGTATGGCTACGACATTTCAAAACCTGCCAAAACTGCTCGTGAAGCAATTCAATGGACTTATTTCGCATATCTCGCTGCAAATAAAGAGCAAAACGGTGCAGCAATGTCTTTCGGCAGAAATGCAACCTTCTTTGATATTTATATCGAGCGTGATATGAAGTTGGGCATACTTGATGAAGTTGGCGCACAGGAACTCATAGACGATCTCGTTTTGAAACTCAGATGCGCTCGTCATCTTCGCACACCCGAATACAACGAACTTTTCGGTGGAGACCCGATGTGGATAACCGAGAGTATTGGTGGTATGAGTTTGACTCACAAAACTCTCGTCACAAAATCATCATATCGTATTCTCAATACACTCTACACTCTCGGACCTGCACCCGAGCCGAATTTGACCGTGCTTTGGAGTTATAACCTGCCCGAGCCTTTCAAGAGATTTTGTGCGAAAGTTTCGTGCGATACCGACTCAATTCAGTACGAGAACGACGATATTATGCGCACTCGCTTTGGCGATGACTACGCAATCGCTTGTTGCGTTTCTGCAATGAAAATCGGCAAACAGATGCAGTTTTTCGGTGCAAGAACCAACCTTGCAAAACTTCTTTTACTTGCGATCAACGGTGGTATCGACAATGTATTCGGCACTCGCCTTGGCCCTCAGATGGAACCGATGCAGGACGAAATTCTCGACTACACAAAGGTTATGGAGCGTTTTAATATTTATCTCGCTTGGCTTTGCAAATTGTATGTCAACACAATGAACTGCATTCATTATATGCACGATAAATACGCATATGAGAAAATACAGATGGCTTTGCACGATACCGATGTTCAGCGACTTATGGCATTCGGTGTGGCAGGTCTTTCGGTTATAACTGATTCACTTTCCGCAATCAAGTATGCTACTGTTAAACCAATTCGTGACGAAAACGGAATTATCGTTGACTTTGAAACGACTGGCGACTTTCCGAAATACGGCAATGACGATGACCGTGTTGACGAAATCGCAGAAAATATGCTCATAAGCGTTCACGAAGAACTCAAAAAGACTCCGACCTATCGTTCGGCACGACACACATTGTCGGCATTGACCATAACTTCAAACGTTATGTACGGCAAAAAGACGGGTTCAACTCCCGACGGCAGAAAGAAGGGAGAGCCGTTTGCTCCTGGTGCAAACCCGATGCACGGCAGAGAGCATAATGGCGCTTTGGCATCGCTCAACTCGGTTTCAAAGTTGCCGTATTCGTCTGCATCGGACGGCATTTCAAACACATTCTCGATTGTCCCCGAAGCACTCGGCAAAACTGAAAGCGAAAGAATTGACAACTTGGTTTCAATTCTGAACGGCTATTTTCTCAATGACGCTCATCATATCAACGTCAATGTTATGAATCGTGAAACTTTGCTTGACGCATACGATAATCCCGAAAAATATCCAAACCTCACAATCCGTGTTTCGGGATATGCCGTTAACTTCTGCAAACTTTCAAGAGAACAGCAAAAGGAAGTTATAATGCGTACTTTCCACACATCAATCTAATATGAACGGCAGAATTCACTCGTTCCAAAGTTTAGGCACAGTGGACGGACCTGGTGTCCGTTGCGTTGTGTTTGTGCAAGGTTGTCCACTTCGTTGTATCTGTTGTCATAATCCCGACACTTGGGATTTTTCGGGTGGCAACGAAGTTG
>CADBMQ010000129.1 GCA_902795765.1 Oscillospiraceae bacterium
ATCAAAAGCACTCTGCCGAAACCTGCCGGCAGGCATACTCCGTTCAGTAGCATTTGAAGTGACCGAAAAACAACTGTCGGATGGGGATATAATAGTTATGGTGTCAGACGGAGCGATATATGAGGATAGTATTTCGGTTGAAGAATTGACAAAAGATCATCAAAACGAAAATGCACAAAAAATATCGGATATAATTTTGCAAAGTCTTGTGTCGGGCAGGGCAGATGGACACGATGATGATGTAACAGTAATAGTTTTGAAATGTAAATACAATTAAAAATATGCAAATTTTACAAAAAAGTGTATATAAATTTTACGTTAATACTGAAAAATCAATAAAAAATATGTTGAAATTGTGAACTGTTTTTGTTATAATAAACATAGTAAAAAATCAGGAGGTGTTTCCAATGATGAAAAAAGAAGAAAATAATTCCAATATGGCTGAATATCTTTTCCATCAGGGAACAAATTTCGAGTCCTACGAATATATGGGCGCTCATCCTGTTGACGATAAAACTGTTTGTTTTAGAACTTGGGCTCCGTCAGCGAAAGCGATTAGTGTTGTAGGCGACTTTAATGGTTGGGACGATAGTGCCAATCCTATGGTAAGAAAAACTGACAGAGGCATTTGGGAATGCTATGTAGAAAATGTAAACAAATATGACGCATATAAATTTGCTATAAAAGGTGCAGACGGTGGAACAATTTTAAAATCAGATCCGTACGGTTATCATTGTGAAACACGTCCGAGCAATGCGTCAAAATATTTTGATATAAGCGGTCATAAATGGAATGATAAAGCATATTGCGAAAAGAGAAATAATTATCAGGTTTTAAATCAACCTGTTAATATTTACGAGGTGAATATAGCCTCGTGGAAAAAACACGCAGACGGAAATTATTATGATTATATTTCACTTGCAAAAGAACTTTCCGAGTACGTTTCTTCTATGGGATACACTCATGTTGAGCTAATGCCTGTTGCAGAATATCCGTTTGACGGCTCTTGGGGCTATCAAATCACAGGATATTACGCTCCGACATCTCGTTTTGGTACACCGGATAATTTTATGACTTTTGTCGATATTATGCACCAAAAGGGAATCGGTGTTATTCTCGACTGGGTACCTGCTCACTTCCCACGAGATGAACACGGTCTGCGCTATTTCGATGGCGCTCCGTGCTATGAATATGCAGATCCTCGTAAAGGCGAGATGAACGAATGGGGAACAATGGTGTTCGATTTCGGTAAACCCGAAGTAATGGACTTCCTCATTTCAAATGCTGCATATTGGTTTGATAAATATCACATCGATGGCTTGCGAGTTGACGCAGTTTCGTCAATGCTTTATCTTGATTATAGCCGTAAGGACGGCGAGTGGACACCGAATATTTATGGTGGAAACGAAAATTTGGAAGCCATCAACTTTTTGAGAACACTCAATAAAGAAATCTTCCGCAGATTCCCTTATGCAATGATGATTGCAGAGGAATCGACATCTTGGGCAAATGTATCAAAGCCAGAGAGCATCGGCGGGTTAGGATTTAACTTTAAGTGGAATATGGGTTGGATGAACGATATGCTTCGTTATATGTCGCTTGATCCGTATTTCCGTAAGTTTAATCACGATAGCTTGACGTTCAGCTTCTTCTATGCTTTTTCCGAAAACTTCATCTTGCCTATGTCGCACGACGAGGTAGTTCACGGAAAATGTTCTCTTATCGAGAAAATGCCGGGATTTTACGATGACAAGTTCAATTCACTTCGTGCTTTTTATGCATATATGATGGCACATCCCGGAAAGAAACTCTTATTTATGGGTCAGGAATTTGCGCAGTTCAGCGAATGGAACTATGCGAAAGAACTTGATTGGATGTTGCTTGATTATGACAAGCATAAGCAGATGCAACAGTATGTTAAGATGCTCAATAAGTTCTATCAAAAGCATACTCCACTTTGGGAAATCGACTATGATTGGGAAGGCTTCTCGTGGATTTCTAATGATGACAATGAGCAAAGTGTCATTTCATTTAGACGAATTGATACGAAAGGCGACGAAATTATTTGTGTGTGCAACTTTGTTCCTGTTGAAAGAAACGATTATAAAATAGGCGTTCCAAAGTCTGGTAGTTATGAAATTCTTATGAATTCAGATGATGAAAAATACGGCGGACAGGGCAGAGGAAGTACGGGCAAAATTAAGAGTACCCGTGAAGGTATGCATGGTATGGAAAATTCGATTTCATTGGATCTTCCGCCACTTTCGGTTCTGTATATAAGAAAAGTTCCGACAAGAAAAAAACAATAAAATTCACATATTGCTTTAAAGAAGGGTGATCTTTTTATGAATTTAAAAACCGAATGCGTCGCTATGTTGCTTGCAGGCGGTCAAGGTAGCCGACTTGGTGCGTTAACAAAAAATGTTGCAAAACCTGCCGTACCGTATGGTGGAAAATACAGAATTATCGATTTTCCGTTGTCAAACTGTATCAATTCAGGCATCGACACAGTAGGCGTATTGACACAGTATCAGCCATTGGAGTTGAATGATTATATCGGCTCAGGTCAGCCGTGGGATCTCGACCGTGCATCGGGCGGTGTGCATATCCTTTCACCGTATCAGCAGATTGAGGGTACAGATTGGTTTAGAGGAACAGCAAATGCAATCTACCAAAACTTGCACTTTATCGAGAGATACAATCCCGAATACGTTCTGATTTTGTCGGGTGACCATATTTATAAAATGGACTATTCGAAAATGCTTGATTTCCATGTTGAAAACAACGCAGACTGCACAATTGCAGTTCTCGAAGTTTCAATGGAAGAAGCAACTCGTTTTGGTATTATGAATACCGATGAAAACAATATGGTATATGAGTTCGAGGAAAAGCCTGAACATCCGAAGAGCAATAAAGCGTCAATGGGTGTGTATGTGTTCAGTTGGCCGGCACTCAAACATTACCTCATACAAGATGAGGCTAACCCCAATTCGCATAATGACTTTGGTAAGGATATCATTCCTGCAATGCTTAATGACAATAAGCGCTTGTTCGCTTATGATTTTGATGGCTATTGGAAAGATGTTGGAACGATTGATAGCCTTTGGGAAGCAAATATGGATATTCTCAATCCTAAAATGCCTCTTGAACTAACCGATCCGAATTGGAAAATTTATGCTCGTTCAAGAGCGTTACCACCTCACTTCATCTCGGCAGAGGCGACAACTAAAAATTCACTCATAAGTGATGGTTGCTATGTTGCAGGTAATGTAACTGACTCAGTAATATTCTCAGGAGCAACAATCGAAAAGGGTGCAAAAGTCGAAGACTCAGTAATTATGCCGGGCGCAGTTATCAAGTCGGGAGCAGTTGTAAGCTATGCCATTGTTGCAGAAAATGCCGTAATTGGTGAAAACGCAGTAGTCGGCAAGCGTCCCGAGGATTGCGATGATAAGGATAAATGGGGTGTTGTAACAGTAGGACCTGAATATAAGGTTGAAGCAGGTGCGAAAATTGCACCGAAAGAAATGCTCAGTATTTAGTTTTGAAAGGTTGTGATTGAAATGAGAAGTAAAAATATTATGGCTTTGGTGTTTGCAAACACAGGCGACGAATCTCTTACTGAACTCACATCTTTCAGAACAATGGGTTCAGTGCCGTTTGGTTGTCGTTATCGTTTGATAGACTTTATGCTTTCGTCTATCGTAAACGCAGGAATTTATAAAGTAGGCGTTGTAACAAAGAGAAACTTCCAATCCCTTGCAGACCATGTTGGTAATGGTTGGCCGTGGGATTTGGCTCGTAAAAAAGGTGGACTTTGTATCCTTTCGCCGTATAGCTACGCAGAAAAAGGTGGCGTGTATAAGGGAAAGATTGATGCTATATATGGCAATCTTCTTTATCTCGAAAATTCAACAGAAGAGTATGTTCTCATAACGGATTCAGATTTTGTTGTGAATGCCGATATTGATAAAATGATTGAAAGACACGCACAAACAAATGCTGATATCACAGTTGCCTATAAATCGGGCATCGAGGGAAAAACCTTTATCGAACTCGATGACGATAAAAGAGTTTCTGCAATAACTGTTGAATCCGAGCAACCGGAAATGGGACGAAATGTAATTGTTCCGATGTTCTTGATGCGTAGAGATTTGCTTATAACTCTTGTTAAAAACGCATATCGCCACAATTATATAGATTTTGAGCTTGATATTCTCCAAAGAGAGATAAACAACTATAAAATCTATGGATTTGAAATTAAGGGTGATGCAATGCTCATAAATAGTATTCAAAGTTATTTTGATGCGAATATGATGTTGCTTAACAAAGATTTTCGTGATAAACTGTTCGAGCCAACTCGCCCTGTTTTTACAAAACTTCGTGACGATATGCCGACAAGATACGGATACGATGCTAAAATCAAAGACTCGCTTATCGCAGATGGTTGTGTTATCGAGGGTGAAGTTTCAAATTCGATAATTTTCCGTGGAGTTCATATTGAAAAGGGCTGTAAAGTTGAAAACTGCATTTTGATGCAGTCGGCGCATGTTGGCAAAAACAGTACCTTGGCTTATGTTGTAAGTGATAAAAATGTAAGCATTAAAGAGGGAAGAACGCTAATAGGATTTAAGACATTCCCACTTGTAATAGGCAAAGGCTTATCTGTATAAATTTCAAAATGACCGTGTATTTAAAATATACGGTCGTTTTTTTGTTGATTTTGCAATAAAATCATTGTATAATAATATTAGTATTATTATGAGGTGATTTCTTGGACGAGTTAAAAAGCATAGTTGCAGAAAATATAAATAGTTTAAGAACTTCAAGCGGACTAACTCAAACCGAGCTTGGCGAAAAATTAAACTACTCGGATAAAACAATATCAAAGTGGGAACGAGGCGAAGCATTGCCAGATGCTTATGTTTTAAAACAGTTAAGCGAAATCTTTAATGTTTCTGTTGACTATATTTTAAGCGAACATACCGAAAAAGAGATTAAAATAAAAAAGCCGAACAAAATAACAAAAACTCTAATTTTAACTGTTGTAACAGTTGGAATATGCACATTGAGCTTGCTGATATTTGCTCTTTTGATGTTCTTTTGCAATATTAAATTTTGGATGATATTTGCATATACAGTGCCTGTCTTGTTTTTGGTAGCACTAATATTAAATAGCGTTTGGAAACTTGATAAAATAAATATATTTTATATTTCGGCATTGTTGTGGTCTGTGCTTCTTGCAATATATCTAACGTTTTTGCAACATAATTTGTGGTTGATATTTGTATTAGGTATTCCGTCACAGGTAATAATTATATTGTCATTTTTAATAAACAGAAAAAAATAAAAAGCCCGATTGGGCTTTTTATTTTTGCATTGCAAATTCATTTATCATAGAATTTTCTTTTAAATAAGATGGACTAATAGGATCTATTTTAGATAATACATTAACAACATCGAGCTTTGAAATTTTGTCATCGCATTTAAGTAAATCTTCAAAAATAAGTGAACGATACATACCAAGTTCGTATGCATGGAATGTATCAACGTGGAAATCAGCACGATTTTTGTACGGCATAATGTACGCATTTTCGCCGTGTTGAACACTTTGAAACATCTTGTAAGTTTTTTCAAAAGATTTGCCACGATCCCGATTATCACGCAACATTCTACGCAATAAACGAATTTTAGACGGGTGCAAAACACCACCATCATACTCAATTCTCGAACGCACACTAACGTAAATCTTAATAGTCTGCTCATCGGGGATTTGCACAACATCGGGATTGAGTGCGTGAATTCCTTCGAGCAAAATAAGTTCACCGGGTTTCATTTTGTAGGTTTCATCTGTGAAATAACGCTGTTGAGTAACAAAGTCAAAAGCCGACATTCTAACAGTTTTCATACTCATAAGGTCGTTTAATTGACTTGCTAAAAAATCCTTATCAACAAGGGTAGGCGACTCTAAATCGAATTTACCAAGTGCCGAAAGTCGTCTTTCTTCGTCG
>CADBMQ010000130.1 GCA_902795765.1 Oscillospiraceae bacterium
GTATAATGAATATTGTTATATCCGCCCATAGTTTAACTGGATAAAACATAGGATTCCGATTCCTACGATAGGGGTTCAAGTCCTCTTGGGCGGGCCAAAATGTTCGTCTTAACTGACGGATTTTTTTGAAGGAGCGAATATTTATGGTACTGAAAAACTGTAAATTGTTCGATAAAATCGCAGATATAAAAATCGAAAACGGTGTAATAACCCAAATAGGCAAAATCGAAGAAAATGGCATAGATGTAGCAAATAAACTTGTAATACCCGGCCTTGTTGACGTTCATATTCACGGTTTATGCGGTATAGATACAATGGACGCAGATTTAGAACCACTTTGTATCGAACTCGCAAAGCGTGGCACAACATCTTTTTTGCCAACTACAATGACGATGCCCGATGACGATTTGCTTAAAGTTGTCAACTGCAAAATACCGAATGTAGGCTCAAATGTACTCGGCTTTCACTTTGAAGGTCCGTATATAAATCCCGATAAATGTGGTGCGCAAGACAAATTTGCAATAAAAAAAGCAGACAAAAATCATTTCAGTAAATTTAGAAATGTGAAAATGATAACAGTTGCACCCGAAATGGACGGGGCAAACGAGTTTATAGAGCAGATAAGTGATAAATGCGTAGTAAGTATTGGACATACAAATTGTAAAAAAGAAGACGCTGTACTTGCATTTGAAAAAGGTGCGAAATGCCTAACTCATACATTCAACGCTATGCCACCAATGCTTCATAGAGCGCCTGGTCCAATCGGTGCGGCGGTCGAGTGTGGTGGTTATGCTCAACTAATATGCGACGGACTGCATGTTGAAAAAAGTGTTGTTCTTGCGGCATATAAAATGTTCGGTAGGGATAGATTAACATTTATCAGCGACAGTATCCGACCTGCATACTGTAAAAACGGAATATATAATTGTGGTGGAATTGCTGTGACGCTCAAAGATAATGTAGCAAGACTTAAAGATGGTACACTTGCAGGAAGTAGCAGTTGCCTTATGGATTGCGTACGAAAAGCAGTAGAATTTGGAATACCACTTCAAGACGCAGTAATAATGGCATCGCAAACACCGTCAGAATTGCTTGGTGTAAAAAAAGGCAGAATTGAAGTCGGATACGATGCTGATTTGTTGGTATTAAACGATGATTTGTCGATAGAAAAAGTCATAATAGGCGGAAAAGCTCAAAACGAGGTATAATACCTCGTTTTATTTTATATAATTCGTATCTTCGACAACACCGATATGACAAATCTCTATTTCCATTAAATATATAATAACTATGTGAGTTAATGTATAAAAGGAGAAGAGAAATGTTAGAAACAATAGCAGAATTATATCGAAAAAGAATATCAATACGACCTGCAACATTATTAAAAAGTGTAGGTTCGCTAATTTTTGGCTATCTTGCATCGCAGGTGAGATTTTTTGACAATTCCTATCCGCTTGGTGCGTCAATATGTGCGGCACTTCCGTCGGGACTTTGTAGTATAATGTCAGCATTAGGCTCAATAATAGGTGCATTGATGCCACTCGAACAGGAAGATTCAATGCGAAAAATCAGTTCGATAATAATAATCGTATTTCTTAAAATGTTGGCGGAAGTAGCCTTTTCTTCTTTCAATATTGGCCATTCTGCGGCATGGTATGCAGGTTTAGGAACATCGGCAGGTGCAATTTTTTCGGTAATGTCTTTGGGATTTTACTCTGATAAGATTTTTTGTTATATAGCAGATATAATTCTTTCACTAGCATTTGCATATTTTTTAAGTGATATGGTCGACATATACAACCACAATCACTCGCTGAAATACCTAACTGCAAAGGAACAAATAAGCCTGTATGCCGTATTTTCAATGGTGCTTGTATGCACAAATGTTGAGATATATTCTGTGAGTATATCTCGAATTTTAACAATGCTTTTGATACTTTACGCAGCATATTACGGAGCAGAATATTCATCAATATTTGCAGCTTTTGTATGTGGTGCAGTTGTCTGCGTAATGTGTGGAGATACGGATTTTTTCCTCGTGTTCATAGCAAGTGCTGTAACAGGGTGTTTAGTTGGCAATAGGTCAAAGCCGGCTTGTTTGTCATCACTTTTCACCTCTTGCATACTTGGTATGACAGTAATGGGTTCCAAAAGCTCGGCACTTGCAATACTGATAGAAACACTTATTTCGGGAGCAGTTTTCTTTCTCACACCTAAAACAGTAGGCTCGAAACTTTCGGTAATGTTAGAACCAAGACCGGTACTCGCACGAACAGATGCACTTCGCAGAAATATGGTAACCAAAATTGACTTTGCGTCAGATGCTTTGAAAGAAGTATCAAAAACTGTAAACGAAGCGGCGGAAAAACTTTCAAAAATCAATATGCCAACAATGTCTGCGGTGTTTGATAAAACAAGACAAACTGCTTGTGAAGGCTGTTCGTTTGAAAAACTCTGCTATGGCAAACGCAAGGTGACAACTCTCAATTCTTTCAAGCAAATTTGTGCAGATTACCACGAAAATAAGTCTGTGCTCAATTTGAAGTTTCCACAAAAGTGGGCAAATAAGTGCATCGAGCCTAACAGAGTAGTGAATATACTTTGTCAGGAATATGACTGTTATGTAGCTAAAATTCAAGCAGAGAAAAGACTCGAAGAAATCCGAAATGCAGTATCCGACCAAATGGATTCACTTGCACTCACAATGCACGATATGGCTTGCGAGTTTGATACATTTGAGCAGTTTGATATATCAAGAGCATCGAAAGTTGACGGAATGCTCCGTAGAAATGGCATAAAACCAATAGATGTTAGTTGCAGAATAGACTCAAATGGCAGAATGACTGTTGATTTGAGTATAAAAAAGACAGAAGTTCGCAATATAAATAAGTCGGATTTGATACGCCGAGTTTCAACGGCTTGTAGCAGAAAGTTCGATTTACCGATTGTTAATGACGCAGAAAATTTGACAATGATTTCGTTCCATGAGAAAACAATATTTGACATTGAATACGGAATAGCGCAACATTCGTATAATAATTATAAGTTGTGTGGCGACAGTTACGTTGCGTTCAATGACGGCAAGGGCAACTTTGTCGCATTATTGTCCGATGGAATGGGTA
>CADBMQ010000131.1 GCA_902795765.1 Oscillospiraceae bacterium
GAATATATCGCAAAAATTCTCCGTTACGAGCGACCTGACGCAATCGTTCCGGGTATTGGTGGACAAACAGGTCTTAACCTTGCAATGCAGTTAGAGAGAAAGGGTATTCTCAAAGAGTGCGGAGTTCAGTTGCTCGGCACTTCAAGTGAGAGTATCGAACGAGCAGAGGACCGTGAGCTTTTCAAAGAGATGTGCGAGTCTATCGGTGAACCCGTTATTCCGTCAGAAATCACATATAGCATTGACGAGGCAAAATTGGCGGCAGAGCGTATCGGCTACCCTGTTGTACTTCGCCCTGCGTTCACACTCGGCGGTACAGGTGGCGGTTTCGCAAACAACGAAGATGAGCTTATTGAAATCGGTATGAATGCGTTCAAGCTCTCTCCTGTTCATCAGGTGCTTATCGAAAAGAGTGTTAAAGGATATAAAGAAATTGAGTTTGAGGTTATGCGTGACTCGAATGACCACGCAATCACAATCTGCGGTATGGAAAATGTTGATCCCGTTGGTGTTCATACAGGTGACTCGGTTGTTGTCGCACCGATTTTGTCACTCAACGACCACGATCTTAAAATGCTTAATGATAGTGCAATTAAAATCATTCGTGAACTCAAAATCGAGGGTGGTTGTAACGTTCAGTTTGCACTCAACCCGACAAGCAGTGAATATTTCCTTATCGAAGTAAATCCCCGTGTATCCCGTTCGTCTGCACTCGCATCGAAAGCGAGCGGATACCCGATTGCACGAGTTACTGCGAAAATCGCACTTGGTATGGCTCTCGAAGATATTCCCGTTGCAGGTGGTACTGCCGCAATCGAGCCGAGTCTTGATTATATTGTTGCAAAATTCCCACGCTTCCCGTTTGATAAATTCGCATCTGCACCGAATACACTCGGCACACAGATGAAAGCAACAGGCGAAGTTATGAGCATCGGTGCAACACTTGACGAGTGTTTCTTAAAAGCAGTTCGTTCGCTCGAAACAGGTGTTTGCCACTTGTATATGAAGAAGTTCGATAATATGAGCGAGAGCGACTTGTTCGACTATATCAAGGAGTTCAAGGATGATACAATCTTCGCAATAACCGAACTTTTGCGTCGTGGAGTCAGCATTGAAAAGTTGCACGAATGTACAATGATAACCGAACTTTTCCTTGAATGTATCAAGAAAATCGTAGATGCAGAAAATGCACTCAAATCAAATCGTGATGACGAAACACTCAAAATGGCTAAAAAGATGGGCTTCTCCGATGAGTTCATCGCAAACCTTTGGGGTGTTGATGAAATCGCAGTTTACAATCAACGCAAATCGGCAGGTATAATCCCTGTTTTCCGTATGGTTGACACTCTCCACACAGGCAAGTACATCGCATATCTCTACTCAACTTATAATAGTGAAGATAATCAGTCTCGTCTTACCGACAAAAAGAAGATTATTGTGCTTGGTGCAGGTCCTATCCGTATCGGTCAGGGTGTCGAATTTGACTACTCAACCGTTCACGCAGTACAGACAATCAAGCGTGCAGGTTATGAGGCTATCATCATAAACAACAACCCCGAAACAGTTTCAACCGACTACACAACGGCAGATAAACTCTATTTCGAGCCACTCACGCCCGAAGATGTAATGGCAATCATCGACTTCGAGCAGCCCGAAGGTGTAATCGCTTCTCTCGGTGGTCAAACTGCAATCAACTTGGCTCAACCGCTTATGGATAGAGGAGTTAAGATTATCGGTACCGATTGCGAGGCAATCGAGCGTGCCGAAAACCGTGACAGCTTCGAGAAAATTCTCGTTGAGTTGAACATTCCGCAGCCAAAGGGCAGGGCAGTTACAAAAATCGAAGACGGTGTAAGCGCTGCCGCTGAAATCGGCTATCCTGTTTTGGTTCGTCCGTCATTCGTACTTGGCGGTCGTGCAATGCAGATTGTTGCAGACGAGAGCCAACTTCGTCACTATCTCAAAACTGCCGTTGAAATTGACGCAGACAAGCCTGTACTTGTTGATAAGTACATTCAAGGCAAGGAAGTTGAAGTTGACGCAATCTGTGACGGCAGAAACGTGTTTGTTCCTGGCATTATGGAGCTTGTTGAAAGAACAGGCGTTCACTCGGGCGACTCAATCAGCGTTTACCCGACATTCTCAATATCCGATAAAGTAAAGGGCACAATTTTGCAGTATGCAAAGAAGCTCGGACTTGGAATTGGAATTAAAGGTCTTTACAATATTCAGTTCATTGTAGACGAAAATGACGATGTTTATATTATCGAGGTTAATCCCCGTTCATCAAGAACAGTTCCGTTCCTTTCAAAGTCAACAGGTTATAGCCTTGCTGACATCGCAACAGAGGTTATACTCGGCAAGTCACTCAAAGAGCAGGGCATTTTCGACATCTACCCCGATGAGAAAGATAGATATTATGTTAAAGTTCCTGTGTTCTCGTTCAACAAAATCAAGGGACTTGATGCGTATCTCTCGCCCGAAATGAAATCAACAGGCGAAGCAATCGGCTATGATGACAAACTTAATCGTGCGCTCTATAAGGCACTTCAAGCGGCAGGTATGCGTTTGCAAAACTACGGCACAGTTTTTGCAACTATCGCAGACAAAGACAAGGAAGAGGCACTTCCGCTTATTCGTCGTTTCTATAATCTCGGATTTAATATCGAGGCTACTGAGGGTACGGCAAACTATCTCAAAGAAAACGGAATTCGCACTCACGTTCGCAAGAAAATTCGTGATGGTAGCGATGAAATACTCGATTGCGTGAGAAAAGGCTACGTTTCGTATGTTATCAATACAAGTGAAGTCGGCTCGACCAATCAGCAGAGCGACGGCAAACAAATCCGTCAATGTGCGACTGAAAACAACGTAACAATCTTCACATCGCTCGATACAGTTCGTGTATTGCTCGACGTACTCGAAGAAACCACTCTCACAATTTCCACAATCGACGCATAAAAGCGTACAGGAGGAAAGATTTTGGAACAGGTAAAACTTGAAATTATCGAAAATAAACCGATTACTGACTCGGTTTTTCAAATGAAACTCAAAGGTAATATAAGTGGTGTGACAAACGCAGGTCAGTTTGTCAATATCAAGCTTGATGGACTGTATCTGCGCCGTCCCATTTCAGTTTGCGACTATGAAAATGACACGCTCACAATAGTCTACAAAGTTGTCGGCAAGGGAACAGAGCAGATGAGCCAAATGACGAGCGGTTCACTCGATGTTCTCACGGGACTCGGCAACGGATACAACATTGATAACAATGCACAGAATGTGTTGTTGCTTGGTGGTGGAGTTGGCGTTCCGCCACTCTATAACCTTGCGAAAAAACTTATAAATAGCGGCAAAAAAGTCTGCGTGATACTTGGCTTCAACACCAAAAGCGAAGTATTCTATGAAAACGAGTTTAAAGAGCTTGGTGCGGATGTGACAGTTGCAACGGCAGACGGCTCTTATGGAGTCAAAGGCTTCGTGACCGATGCAATTCCCGAAAATTATGACTATTTCTATACCTGCGGACCTGAGCCAATGCTCAAAGCTGTCTATAAATTCACAAAAACTTCGGGGCAATTCAGCTTTGAAGAACGAATGGGTTGCGGTTTTGGTGCTTGTATGGGTTGCTCGTGCAAAACTTTGACAGGCTACAAACGAATTTGCAAAGACGGTCCTGTGCTTGAAAAGGAGGAGATTTTATGGGAAGATTAAACGTTTCTCTTTGTGGAATATCGCTCGATAATCCCGTAATTCCTGCATCGGGTACATTCGGCTTCGGCTATGAATTTGCCGAACTCTACGATATAAATTGTCTTGGCACTTTCTCGTTCAAGGGTACAACAAAAGACGCTCGTTTTGGCAATCTGACTCCGAGAATTGCAGAATGTACTGCGGGTATGATAAACGCAGTAGGACTTCAAAATCCGGGTGTTGATGCGGTTATTTCAAATGAACTTCCGAAGCTCCAAAAGTGCTTTAATAAACCTGTTATGGCGAATGTTAGCGGATTTTCTGTTGAAGACTACGCATATACCTGCGAGAAACTTGATAAGTGTGAGCAGGTCGGTTGGCTCGAAGTGAATGTAAGCTGCCCGAATGTTCACGGCGGTGGTATGAGTTTCGGCACACAGCCCGAAGTAGCGGCAGAGGTTGTTCGCAAGGTCAAAGCAGTCACAACAAAGCCTGTAATTGTCAAGTTGTCGCCAAATGTTACTGACATTGTCGCAATCGCAAAAGCATGTGAAGACGCAGGCGCAGACGGCATCAGCCTTATCAATACATTACTCGGAATGCGAATTAACCTTAAAACTCGCAAACCTGTAATCAAAAATAAAATGGGTGGTTTTTCAGGTTCGGCAATTTTCCCTGTTGCACTTCGGATGGTGTATCAGGTGTCGCAGGCAGTCAGCATTCCCGTTGTCGGAATGGGTGGCGTAAGTTCGGCAGAGGATGTAATCGAAATGATGCTTGCAGGTGCAACCGCAGTTGAAATCGGTGCGGCGAATCTTGTCGATCCGTTTGCCTGCCGTGATATAATCAACGACCTTGAAAAAACTATGGATAAGTATAATATTAAAAATTTAAGTGATATAATAGGAGGCGCACACTAATGGGCAAGGACGTAATTATTGCTTGCGATTTCGCAAGTGCAGAAAAGACTTTTGAATTTTTGGATAAATTCACGGGCAGAAAGCCGTTTGTTAAAATCGGTATGGAACTGTTCTATGCGGCAGGTCCCGAAATCGTTCGTGAAATCAAACGCAGAGGTCACAAAATCTTCCTCGACTTGAAACTCCACGACATTCCGAACACAGTTAAAAAGGCAATGGCAGTTTTGTCGGGACTTGATGTTGATGTTTGCAATCTCCACGCAGGTGGCACAAGCGCTATGATGACAGCGGCACTCGAAGGACTCACAAGAGCAGACGGCACTCGTCCGTTGCTCATCGCAGTAACTCAACTCACATCGACCGACCAACAGTCTATGGAGCGTGACCTTCTCATCAAAGAGCCGATTGACGAGGTTGTAATGCACTACGCAGAAACTGCTAAAAACGCAGGACTTGACGGCGTTGTATGCTCGCCACTTGAAGCAGGCAAGGTACACGAGCGTTGCGGTGCAGACTTCTTGACGGTAACACCGGGTGTTCGTTTTGCAGATGGCGAAGTTGGTGACCAAAAGCGTGTTATGACACCTGCTGATG
Organism: Oscillospiraceae bacterium; assembly: GCA_902795765.1. Classification (GTDB taxonomy): domain Bacteria; phylum Bacillota; class Clostridia; order Oscillospirales; family Acutalibacteraceae; genus RUG14109. The sequence continues at coordinate 5,208 of CADBMQ010000131.1, forward strand.
CTAAAAAAGTCGGCTCGGATTACATTGTTGTAGGTAGACCTATCACTCAGGCGGCAGACCCTGTTGCGGCTTACGAGAGATGCGTCAGCGAATTTGTAGATTAAGAAAGGACGAAAATTATGGAACTCAACATTCAAATTGCAAAGGATTTGCTTAAAATCAAGGCGGTATTTTTCCGCCCCGAAGAGCCGTTCACATGGGCGAGCGGTATCAAAAGCCCTGTTTACTGCGACAACCGTCTTACACTCACAGCACCCGATGTGCGTGACGATGTTGAAAACGGACTTGCAACTTTAATAAAAGAAAACTATCCCGATGCAGAAGTGCTTATGGGCACATCAACCGCAGGTATTGCTCATGCGGCAATCACCGCTCATATTATGGGACTTCCTATGGGCTATGTTCGTTCGGGCGCAAAAGACCACGGCAGACAGAACAGAATCGAGGGTAAACTTGAAAAAGGGCAGAAGGTTGTCGTTGTTGAAGATTTAATTTCAACAGGTGGCAGCGTTATCGAAGTTGTAGACGCACTCCGTGAGGCAGGCGCAGAGGTTTTGGGTATTGTTTCAATCTTCACCTACGGTATGCAAAAAGGTATCGACCGTCTTGCATCGGCAAATGTTAAAAACGTGTCGCTCACAAACTTCGACTGCATTGCAGAAGTTGCCGCAGACGATGGATATATCAAACCCGAGGATGTTCAAAGACTTATTGCATTCCGCAATAATCCTTCGGACGAGAGTTGGATTAAGTAATCGGAGTTGAAGAATATGAGAAGTCTTATAGACGTTACCGAACTTTCAACAAGCGAATTGGAATTGCTTGTTAAAACGGCACTTGATATAATAGACAATCCCGAAAAGTATGCCGAAATGTGTCACGGCAAGAAACTTGCAACCTTGTTTTTTGAGCCGTCAACCCGTACCCGACTTTCATTTGAAGCGGCTATGTACGAACTTGGCGGAAATGTTCTGAGCGTGACCGATGCGGCGGCATCGAGTGCGTCAAAGGGCGAAAGCGTTGCCGATACGGCTAAGGTTGTGTCTTGCTATGCAGATATAATCGCAATGCGCCACCCGAAAGAGGGCGCAGCATTTGTTGCGGCAAAAAACGCAGATGTTCCCGTTATCAATGCAGGTGACGGTGGACATTGCCACCCGACTCAAACACTCGCAGATTTGCTCACAATCTACCGCAACAAAGGCAGATTTGACAGTCTTACAGTCGGTCTTTGCGGTGACTTGAAATTCGGTAGAACCGTCCACTCGCTCATAAACGCACTTTCTCGTTATGCGAATATGAAGTTTGTGCTAATTTCTCCCGAAGAGCTGAAACTCCCTCGCTATGTGAAAACGCAGTCGATAAAGCAAAAGGGCATTCCGTATGAGCAGACAACAAGTCTTGAAGAAGCGCTGCCTAATTTGGACGTGCTTTATATGACACGAGTTCAAAGAGAGCGTTTCTTCAACGAAGAGGACTATCTTCGCTTGAAAGACAGTTACATTCTCACACCCGACAAGATGAAACTTGCGAAACCCGATTTGTGCGTAATGCACCCGTTGCCGAGAGTGAACGAAATCAGCGTAGCAGTTGACAAAGACCCTCGTGCGAAGTATTTTGAACAGGTTTCAAACGGCAAATATATGAGAATGGCACTTATTTTAATGCTGTTGGGGGTAATTGGCGAATGAATATAGATTCGATTAAAAACGGCGTAGTTATCGACCACATTATGGCAGGAAAGGGTATGCAGTTGTATGACCTTTTAAATCTCGACTCGCTTGACGCATCGGTTGCGATTATCAAAAATGTTCAAAGTAAGCGACTCGGCAAAAAGGACATTATTAAGATTGACGCAGATATCAACCTTGATACCGATGTTATCGGCTATGTAGACCCCGAAGCTACTGTTAATGTGATAAAAAACGGCGAGCTTGTTGAGAAGAAGTCGATAAATCTTCCGAAAACGCTTACGAATGTTATAAAATGCCGAAATCCCCGTTGTATAACATCGACCGAGCAGGAACTCGATCAGGTGTTCAATCTGGTTGATGAAAAGAACAAGATTTATCGTTGTATCTACTGCGAAACACAGGCGTAAATTTTTAAAATCCACACCTTAATTTACTTGACATCAAGGGTGCAAAGGTGGTATAATATGTATGTTCCGTAACTGACGGATTATGCGGAAAACGCAAGGGGAGCGGAACATATATGGATATTAAAGCCAAAAAACAATAAATATATTTTCGTCATAAATTATATATCAATTATGGTATTTAATATTAGTCGACCGTCTGGGCTCACTTGAACCATCTGGAACAAGTGCGCCCTTTTTGTTTTTTTGTTAGATTTCAAAGGAGGCTTTGCTATGAAAAAAGTTGGAATCGTTATGGGTAGCGATAGCGACTTGCCTATCGTCAAAAAAGCGACTGATATGTTGCGTGAACTCGGTATCCCGTTTGAAGCGCACATCTTCTCGGCTCATCGAACACCGCTCGAAGCACGGGATTTCGCAGTTAATGCGAGGAAAAACGGCTTCGGAGTTATAATTGCAGTCGCAGGAATGGCAGCGCATCTCGCAGGAGCCATTGCGGCAAATACGACCTTGCCTGTTATAGGCATACCATGTAAAGGTCCGGTTTTAGACGGCGTTGACGCCCTTTTATCCACGGTACAAATGCCTTCGGGAATTCCCGTTGCAACCGTTGCGATAAACGGAGGAGTCAATGCCGCTTTGCTTTCTGCACAGATTTTGGCAGTCGAAGACACCGAGTTGCAGAAGAAACTCGATGAAATGCGTAAATCGGCGGCAGAAGTTGTGCTTAAAAAAGATAGCGATGTAATGTCGCAACTTTAAATAAAGGAGAACTGTTATGGGTGGATTTTTTGGAATTACGTCAAAACAGGACTGTATGCTCGATGTTTTCTTCGGTACAGACTATCATTCACATCTCGGCACTCGCAGAGGTGGACTTGCGGCTTTCGATAGTGAAATAGGCTTGCAAAGAAAAATTCATAATATCGAAAACTCGCCGTTTCGCACTAAATTCGAGAAGATTTTCGGAGAGATGAAAGGCACATCTGCGATAGGTTGTATCAGCGATATGGACCCTCAACCGTTGCTCGTTCGCTCGAATGTCGGCACCTATGCTATCTGCACAGTAGGTGCGATAACCAATTCGGACGAACTTATCGACCAGTATCTCTCGTTCAGCGGTGGTCATTTTGATGCTATGACAGGTGGCAAAGTTAATTGCACCGAGTTACTCGCTGCACTTATCAACCAAAAAAGCGACTTCGCAGACGGTATCCGTTTTGCTCAAAAGCAGATAGACGGAACTGCATCTGTGTTGATTTTGAAAGATGACGGCACAATAATTGCTGCTCGTGACCGAATGGGCAGACTGCCTGTTCATATCGGCAAGCGTGCCGACGGTTATTCAGTTTCGTTCGAGTCGTTCGCATCAGAAAAACTCGGTTTTGTTCCGATTCGTGAACTCGGACCTGGTGAGATTGTCGAAATCACACCCGATTCTCTAAAACAACTCGCACCACCGAGTAAAAAGAAACGCATCTGCTCGTTCTTGTGGAGTTACTACGGCTACCCGACTTCCGACTACGAAGGTATCGGAGTTGAGGCAATGCGTTATCGTAACGGCAGAATTATGGCGCAGAATGACAAGGAAAACGGCACTCTCCCCGAAATCGACTATGTAGGCGGAGTACCCGATTCGGGAACACCCCACGCAATCGGCTACTCGAATGAGAGCGGACTTCCGTTTGCCCGTGCGTTTATCAAATACACACCAACTTGGTCACGCAGTTTTATGCCGCAAAATCAAGGCGACCGTAACCGAGTTGCAAAGATGAAGCAAATCCCCGTTCAAGAACTTATTAAAGATAAAAATCTTTTGTTTGTTGACGACTCAATAGTTCGAGGAACTCAACTTAAAGAAACGGTAGAATTTCTCTATGAATGTGGCGCTAAGTCGGTTCATATGCGTTCTGCTTGCCCACCTATTATGTATGGCTGTAAATACCTGACATTCTCCCGAAACACCAACGATATGGATCTTATCGCAAGACGAGTTATCGTTGAACTTGAAGGAGAAGAGGGATTTAAGTATATCGACGAATACTCCGATGGCACAACAGAACGTGGCAAGGCACTCAGAAAAACGATATGCGATAATTTTAACTTCGCATCACTCGAATTTCAGTCGCTTGAA
>CADBMQ010000132.1 GCA_902795765.1 Oscillospiraceae bacterium
ATCTGTTGATGTTTCCGCTTTATCGCTTCCACAAGATGTGAAGCTTACTGTTGCGATTGCAAGTGCTAATGCTACTGCGATATATCTATATGTTCTTTTCATAAGTCTTTACTCCTTTGTTATAATAAATTCAAATGCAGAAGTGACTTCCGCTTTTTACTGAAAATCAATACCGTGTATTGCGTTAGAATAAAGATATTCTTTTAATTTTTCACTTTTACCTGTATCATAATAATCAAGTAAAATGGTGTTAAAATCATTCATATACTTGTCTTTAATTGTTAGTATTCCTGCACCATTGCTAACAAGAATTTTATTAGCAATCGTCAGACTTGTCCGTTTGTTTCCGTCCCAAAAGAACTGACCTCTTGTACCCCAAGCAAAAACATCCAATGCTTTTTCCGTTGCAGAAACATTTGAATTTAATATTTCATTCAACTCATTTTGCACTTGCTCTGCGTTAGGTATAGGAGGAACATATTCAGTTCCAGAAATTCCAACATTTCCTGTACGAAGTACACCCCATTCAAGTGCCTCATTCCTTGCAATAAACTCGTTTAATTTACATATATATTCAAGAGTTATTGGTGCTTCAAGTGTATTAAGCAAATACTTCCAAGCATCTCGCATATTTAGAATTGCTTGTATATCATCAAGCTGTACTTCGGGAACATTTACTCCATTTAATATTGTTTTGGTTTGCGGAAATGTTACTGCTCTATTTTCCATTCTCATTCCACAGTAAACATTTTCGTCCCATAACTGTTTTGCAAGGAATAAACTTTGCTTTTGCGTTAAATTGTATTTATTGTCAAACATTGTAAGTTACTCCTTTGTTGTAATAAATTCAAAAAGCAAATGCGGAAGTGACTTCCGCTTTTTACACATCATAATCATACGAGCTATTATGCTCGGCTTCATACTGCTTTAATTTTTGTGATAAAATCAAATTATTTGCCTTTTCCATTTGTAAGGATTTATTCAATCTCGCATTTTCTTCGTATAGTTTTTTTATCGTTTCAACTATAACATCTTTGTTTGATATATCAGTAGAAACCTTCTCATTCAGTCTTTTTTGATATTCAATTTCGGAAGCAATGAAGTCAATTTTATTAGTGGTATGAGAAATTGTTTTAATTTCGGGAGTGATTGAATTAAGCATTTCATTTGCTTTATCAACAGAAGTTGATATGTTATTTACAGTGAATGTTGCTTTACTTATATCTTCTGTTCGATTGTCGATTTTATCAATGGTTTTTCCATCTCGTTTAAGCTGAAATAAGGTGGTTGCTAAAACACCAATAACACCAATAACGGCAATCAGTATTGAAATCCATTCTGCTGTACCCATATCTTTTCCTCCGTTTTGAAAGCATATAACAACTGAAACCAAAGCCAACGCTAATGCTCCAAAACTTAATAGTATATTTCTCATTATATCAACTCCATTTTACCAAATTTTGTGGCAGATGTCAACTAAGCGGAAGTCACTTCCGCTTTTTACATATCAAACTCATCTGACTTATCGTTAATAACTTCCTTGACTGTATCTACTGTTTTGTCGATTGCCCTATAGTAGGCTTCTGTGACTGAATTAATCAAATCTTTTCGTACTTCTTTCGTCATAGGATAAGCAATGTCATTGAATTTGCGATTACCCTCTTTATCTGTGTACTGTGATTGTGGCATTCCAATGAACACACCTTTCTTGCCCTCCATAATTCTGAGTCCGTTGATTACAAACTGATTGTCGAGTGTAACGGACGCAAATGCCTTAACATAAGATGAAGCATCTTGCACAAGATTTGTGATTTTAGCATTGATTTTCATTTAAATCATTCCTTTCAATAAAAAAAGCACCCACCTTTTTCGGTGAGTGCTGATTGTTTGTGATTTGCAAAAGCGGAAGTGACTTCCGCTTTTAAATTCCATCTATACAGTTGTCATATACCCATTGCTTTATTGTATCAATATTATTTGTTTCATAATAATCGACAAGCATTGTTTTAAATTGACCATCAAGTTCAACGGGTACAGCCATTATTCCTTTTCCTGCTTCAATCAATATTTTATTACAAATTAAGGTGGCTACTCGTTTATTACCGTCTTTAAACATTTGCTTTTTCATAATCCACAACATCATTGTGATTGCTCGGTCAGTTGTGTTTTCTATTTTTAGAATATCACAAAACTCATTATATATTTTATTCATATCAGGAAGCTCTGGTCGCCAAGAAGTACCGCTTATCATTACTTCCTCATTTCTTAAAGCCCCTAAATCTTTGTATGGTAATTCAGTCTTTGCTATCAAAGTATGAATTTCTTGTATAAATCCGAGATGAAGTTCTGTACTTATATTATCTATAAGATAATGCCAAGCATCTCGCAAACTACATATTTTAGATATTTCAGAAGGCTTTATATTTTCTACATTAACATCATTAAGAATATCATTGGTATTTGCAAATGTTACTGCAATTCCCTCTAAATTTGCACTTTTATAAATATTATCAACTAACAATCTTTTAGCAAAGAAAATATTATTTTCTTGTGACATATTGTATTTGTTATCTAACATAAAAAATACTCCTTTTGTTGTAATAAATTCAAAAAAAGCGGAAGTGACTTCCGCTTTTTAGTCAACTGCAAGTTCCTTTACTTCCTCAACAGTCAGTCCTGTTACCTCTGCTATCTCGTCAACA
>CADBMQ010000133.1 GCA_902795765.1 Oscillospiraceae bacterium
AATGAAACGAATGTCAAGCACTCAAATGTGCAATGGTCCGATACTCAAAAATATAATAATATTTACAATTCCGCTCGTGCTTACGGGTGTTTTGCAACTTATGTTCAATGCGGCTGACCTTGTTGTGGTCGGCCGTTTCTGCGGTAGCGATTCGATTGCGGCAGTTGGCTCAACAGGATCAATCATAAACCTGCTCGTCAATCTGTTTATGGGACTTTCGGCAGGTGTTAGTGTTAGTGTTGCACACGCACTTGGTGCAAATGACAAGGAAACCACTCACAAAGTTGTTCATACTGCTATGTTGCTATCCGTTATTTCGGGTACAATCATCACTGTTTCGGGACTGCTTTTTTCAAAAAGTATGCTCTATGCCATTGGCACTCCGTCGGAGGTTATCGACCTATCGAACATATACTTGAAAATCTATTTTTGCGGTATGATTTCGAGTATGGTCTATAACTACGGTGCCGCCATTCTCCGCTCGGCAGGTGATACACAAGGCCCGCTTATTTATCTGACAATTTCGGGTGTTCTTAATTTGATTATGAACCTGTTTTTCGTCACACTTATCAAAATGGACGTTGCAGGTGTTGCACTTGCGACTACGATTTCGCAAACAGTTTCGGCGGTGCTTATCGTCATCGCACTTAAAAATCGTACAGACGGATGTCGACTTTATCTCAGAAAACTACGAATTTACAAAAACCAACTTATCAAAATTCTCAAAATCGGTGTACCCGCAGGTGTTCAATCATCGTTGTTTTCGATATCGAACGTGCTTATCCAATCGTCAATTAACTCGTTCGGAGTTGATGCCGTTTCGGGTAATGCGGCGGCGGTTAACTTGGAAGGCTTTATCTTCACAACACTCGATAGTGTGGCAAATGCAGGTTTGACTTTCGCAGGGCAGAATTTCGGTGCGAAAAAGATTGACCGTGTTAAGAAAACTGCAATAACCTGTGTTGGACTTAACACAGCAATCGGGCTTGTTCTCGGAATTTGTGCTTTGATTTTCGCACGTCCGCTTCTCGGCATTTACATAACCGACTCGCAAAATGCAATCGACAACGGTTTTAGTCGAATTAAAATCTTCTGCCTCGCTTATTGCCTTGGTGGTGTAATGAATGTTGTGTCGGGTATTTTGCGTGGCATTGGCTCGTCCGTTTTGCCTATGGCAGTCACCATTGGCGGTGTTTGCTTGTTTCGTGTTGTTTGGATTTTCACAATATTCCAAATTCCCGAATTTCACACTCTCACAAGTCTATATATTTCCTACCCGATTTCGTACACAATAACGCTTTTAGTTCAAGCAGTGGCACTTATTTTAATACTACGAAAACTCAATAAGAAAACGGCAGTCGATTGACTGCCGTTTTTATTTTAGAGATGTAAAACTCTTTCTTTAATTTCCTGTGTGCGTCCCTGATTCCAGAACTGAGTTCCGATATAGCCACAAGTACGTCTTGCAACATTCAATTTGTTTTGGTCGGTGTTACCGCAGTTCGGACATCTCCAAATGAGTTTTCCGTCCTCATCTTCGATAATTTCGATTTCGCCGTCAAAACCACACTCCTGACAAAAATCGCTCTTTGTATTAAGCTCGGCATACATAATATTGTCGTAGATGAACTTCATAACCGACAAAACTGCATCAATATTATGCTGCATATTAGGAACTTCAACATACGAAATTGCACCACCTGGCGACAATGCTTGGAACTTCGCTTCGAGAGCAAGCTTATCGAATGCGTCAATATTTTCAGTAACGTGAACGTGATAGGAGTTTGTGATATAGTTCTTATCAGTAACTCCCTTTACGATGCCAAAACGCTTCTGCAAGCATTTTGCGAATTTGTATGTTGTTGATTCAAGCGGTGTGCCGTAGAGCGAGTAGTCGATATTTTCTTCCTCTTTCCACTTTGCAGTGTACTCATTGAGCTTCTTCATAACTTCAAGACCAAATGCTTCGCCTTCCGGCTCTGTGAGTTTTCTGCCTGTAATTGCATACACACACTCCCACAAACCTGCAAAACCGAGCGATAAAGTCGAATAACCGCCGTGCAAATACTTGTCGATCGTTTCGCCTTTCTTCAAGCGGAGCAACGCACCGTGCTGCCAAAGTATCGGAGCAGCATCGGAAACTGTGCCTGTAAGACGCTCGTGCCGGCACTGCAACGCACGATGGCAAAGTTCCATTCGCTCGTCAAAAATCTCCCAAAAACGGTCAACATTGCCTTGTGCCGACAAGCCGATATCAACAAGGTTTACAGTTACAACACCCTGATTAAATCTGCCATAGTATTTCGGATTGCCCTCCTCGTCAACATACGGAGTAAGGAACGAGCGACAACCCATACAGGTGTAGCAGTTACCGTTGCCGTTTTTGTCGATCTTGTTTTGGAGCATAATTTTCTCGGAAATGTAGTCGGGAACCATACGCTTTGCAGTACATTCAGCTGCAAGCTTTGTAAGATACCAATACTCGCTGTCTTCTTTGATGTTATCTTCTTCCAAAACATAGATAAGTTTCGGGAACGCAGGTGTAATCCAAACGCCTTTTTCATTTTTAACACCAATGCAACGCTGACGCAATGTTTCTTCGATGATGAGAGCCAAATCCTTTTTGAGTTGTGGCTCTTTTGCTTCGCCGAGATACATAAACACTGTAACGAACGGCGCTTGACCGTTTGTTGTCATAAGCGTTACAACCTGATACTGTATCATTTGAATGCCGTTGCGAACTTCATCGAGCAAACGCATTTCGGTCATTTTATCAATAGTTTCATCGTCAAATTCCTTGCCGAGTGCTTTCATTTCCTCGATAACCTTTTTGTGGATTTTCTTACGGCTGATATCAACGAACGGAGCAAGGTGAGTTAGCGAAATGCTCTGACCGCCATACTGACAAGATGCTACCTGTGCGATAATTTGAGTTGCGATATTACAAGCTGTTGAAAAGCTATGTGGCTTTTCGATGAGTGTACCGCTGATAACTGTACCGTTTTGCAACATATCTTCAAGGTTTACAAGGTCGCAGTTGTGCATATGCTGTGCGAAATAGTCGGCATCGTGGAAATGAATTCTGCCGTCCTCGTGAGCCTCGACAATGTCCTTCGGCAAGAGAATACGGCGGGTGATATCTTTTGAAACCTCGCCTGCCATATAGTCACGCTGAACCGAATTTACAGTCGGGTTTTTGTTTGAGTTTTCCTGCTTAACTTCTTCGTTATTACACTCGATAAGGCTCAAAATCTGTTCATCAGTTGTGTTCGACTTACGAACGAGCGCACGAGTATAACGATATGTGATATAGTTTCTTGCCACATCGAAAGCACGAAGATTCATAATCTCGTCCTCTACCATATCTTGTATCTCTTCCACGCTGAGTGAACGATTCATATTCTCTGCCGCACGCTCTACGTCCTCGGCAATTCTCTTAATTTGAATGTCGCTCATTCGAGCGCTCGGAACAACACTCTCATTTGCTTTTGCAACGGCAATGATTATCTTCTCGGGGTCAAAAACAACCTCTGCACCGCTTCTCTTGATAATTTTCATTTTTCTTCCTCTTCTTCCTCGTAATTTCCATTTATTTTCAAATATTTTCTAATTTTTAAGTATTACTATTATAACAATATCTTGTGCTAATGTCAATATGTTAAATCTATATTTTGTACTTTTAGCATTATCAACAAAAACACTTAAACTTTTTCAACAAACCGCTGATTTTTTACACAAAAATGTAAAAATTGCCGTTTGAAATCGGTCCGATTTTATGGTATAATAACAGAAACTGTTTTGGAGGTCAAGGTTAATGAAATGGTATGATAATGCTGTGTTCTACCATATATATCCACTTGGATTATGTGGCTGTTCACACAAAAATGAAGGTGCTGAAAGCTCGAAGTTCGATAAGCTGAAAGAGTGGGCGAAGCACGCTTCCGATATTGGTTGCACGGCACTATATATAGGGCCTTTGTTTGAGTCGGAGGGCCACGGATATGAAACAATCGACTATCAGATGGTGGATCGCCGTATTGGAACGAACGAGGAGTTTCGTGATTTTGTTGACTACTGTCACTCAATCGGTGTGAAAGTGGTTGTGGACGGTGTGTTCAACCATGTCGGCCGTGAATTTTTCGCTTTCCGTGACTTGAAAGAACACAGAGAGCAGAGTATGTATAAAGATTGGTTCTGCGGTGTGAATTTCGGTGGTAATAATGAATACAACGACGGATTTTGCTATGAAAACTGGGGCGGATACAATCTGCTCATTAAGTTGAACGTTTGGAATCCTGCCGTCCGTGAATATCTGTTTGACAGCGTTCGCAAATGGATTTGTGAATTTGATATTGACGGAATTCGACTTGATGCGGCAGATGTTTTGGACCACGGCTATATGCAAGAGCTTCGCCGTGTGACAGACTCGCTCAAAGAGGATTTTTGGCTTATGGGCGAAGTTATTCACGGCATCTATTCGATGTGGGCTAACCCGAACGAGTTGCACTCGGTCACAAACTACGAATTGCACAAGGCTCTTTTCTCTGGTCACAACGACCACAACTATTTCGAAATTGCTCATAATGTTAAGCGTATGTTTGAAAACAGCAAGGGTGCTAAACTCTACACTTTTGTTGATAACCACGATGTTTCGAGAATTGCATCGAAACTCAATAACAAGGCAAATATGAAGCCCGTTGCCGTTTTGCAGTACGCTCTGCCTGGTATCCCGTCGATTTACTATGGCTCGGAATTTGGTATTGAAGGCGACAAGCAACGTGGAGATGACTGGAACTTGCGTCCGTGCCTTGAACTTAAAGATTTCGAGGGTAATGAGTATGCTGAATTTCTCTCGAAACTCGGCAAGGCGAAGAAAGACTACCCCGAACTGACGGACGGCGAGTATCGTGAGTTATTGCTCACAAACCGACAGTATGCTTTCGCTCGTGTGCTTGGCGACAACGCAGTTATTGCGGTTGTGAACAATGACGAACAGCCTGCGACTGTCGAAATCAGATTACCCGTTCAGTCGAGCATGGCTACTGACATTTTAAGTGGCGACACATTTGCAGTTGACGGCGATCGAATTAAAGTCGAAATCCCTGCAAATGAAGGCAGACTTTTGAAACTTTAAACTGAATATAACAAAAGCAAAAAGAACCGCTAAATCCCCTGCGATTCTTTTTGCTTAGAGTGTATGAAGAAAATATAGAAGAAAAACAGCATACCATTTTCCTTGCTAATCTCATTATACAACATAAATATGATATTGTCAACAATATATTAAATTCTATTTTTTCTGGTAAACTCGAACATAGTCAACCTGATAGGTTATCGGAAACTGATCGTCCGTTGCCTCTTCAACATACTGCGGTTGGAGTGCCATATTCAATAAAATGTAATTTGCCTGCTCACGAAGCTCTGCTTGGTCGGGACCTGTGATGTCAATTTGACTGAGTGTTGTGCCGTCACAGTAAAAGCGCATAAATTCGGGAGTCCACTCGACACCGTATGTTCTCCATTGGTCACCTAAATCGCCATCCGACGAAACAAAGGTCGGAACAAATCCGTCCGTGTCCCACAAATGGGTATGCTCTCTCGCATCGTTGCCCCAATGCACATTTGCCTCGTACTTATCAAAGTGCTGACCGTACATTTCTAAAATATCGGTTTCGCCACCGTTTGGCCAGCCCTCGTCAACGCCCATCATCCAAAAAGCAGGCCAAGTCGCTTTCGGAGAGCCAGACTTCGGAAGCTTCGCTCTCATCTCGATTGCACCATATTTGAACGATTTACTTTTCTTTGTGTTAATCGAACCACTTGTATAATTAGCAGTTGTGCCATCGTCAGCAGTAAAAGCCTCACGATACGCAACAATATTGAGTTTGCCGTCTTTAACGAAAACATTTTTCTCTCGATCGGAATAATACTGCGGTTCGTTATTGCGAATAAAACCGATTTCATAACCCCAAATCGACTTGTCTAATTTATCGCCGTCAAAATTGTCCTCGAAAACGAGTTTATAGTCGGGGTTGTCGGCAAAGTCGATACCCTCGTATGAAACGGCAGTTGTTTCGGCAGTTTCGGAGTTTTCGCTTTGGCTTTCCGTATTGCCGCAAGACACAAGCGAAAATGCGATTGCCAAAGCCAAAAATACGGAAAAAAGTTTTCTTTTCATTATAATACCTCTTTAAAAAATCAAACTCGGCACGAGATATGCGATAATCGACATAATCACACCTGCCGTCAAAACACCTGCGCATACTGCGGGGATTGAATCTTTAAGACGCATATTAAGGAAAGATGCGATAAGTGAGCCAGTCCATCCACCTGTTCCGGGCAACGGAATTGCCACGAAAAAGAAGATGAAGATGATTTTGCCCCAACGGGATTTGTTTTTTGCGTCCTCGCTTTTCGATTCTGCACGTTTTTCAATCTTGTTTACAAACCACATAAACATACCTTTTTTCTTGAAAAACTCGAACAGTCTTTTAACAAAAAGCAGTATAAACGGCAACGGCAAAAGGTTACCGAGAATACAAATCGGGAAAGCTAATGACCAATCAATTCCAAGAATTGCCGCAGCGATAAGACCGCCACGAAGTTCGAGAATCGGGAGAAGTGATATGAAAAATACTATTAAAATCGGTGGGATGCCTATGCTTTCAAACCAACTTGTAAGTGTTTGCGCAAGGCCACCATTTGTTGCAGTTTCAGCAACGGCTGTGACTGTTTCAACCATTAGTCGCTATTCCTTTCAAAAAGATTTCCGCCGTTTGAATCAATCGCTACGATAAGCGGAAAATTATCAAAACGGAGTCGTTTCACAGACTCGCAACCTAAATCTTCGTAGGCAATGACTTCGCAAGAAGTGATGCTCTTGCAAGCAAGCGCACCTGCCCCACCAACGGCACACAAATAGACCGCTCCGTTGCGTTTAATCGCATCGCAAACCTCTTTCGAGCGTTCGCCTTTACCGATTGTGCAACTGAGTCCCAAATCGTAAAGTCTTGGTGCGAACGGATCCATACGTCCCGAAGTTGTCGGGCCGCAAGAGCCGATTGGCAAGTTATCGGGAGTTGGTGTTGGGCCTGCGTAGTAAATACTCGCACCCTTTATTTCAAACGGCAATTCCTCGCCATTGTCGAGTGCCGACATAATACGCTTATGTGCCGCATCTCTCGATGTGAAAACTTCGCCCGAAAGCAAAACTCGGTCACCTGCACGAAGGTCTTTCGCCTTTTCTTGCAGTTCTTTTGTATCAAGTTGCCATTCCATTAAAGTTCGATGTCCTCCAATGCGGCGAGTATTTCGCCTTGTGTTTTAAGCGGTTTAGTTTCCTGCACTTTTTTCTCTTTTTTCACACGCTTTTTCGACTCTTTTTTAGTCTGCTCTTTGCGTGACTTTCGAGATTTCAATTCATCAGCAGGATTTGACTTGGTTTCTGCTTTTTCGTCAACTTCTGCTTTTTCATCAGTTTCTGCCTTTTCTTCCTTCTCGGTTTTTTCAGGCAGACTGACATCTGTGCAAAGTTCGTCCAAATCATTCAAAAGACTGCTCATCTGCGACAAAAGATTATCTTTTTGGCTTTCGAGCTCGTCAATTTTTTCTTGTTTGCCGTTATCGTCCAACTTCGCAAGCAGACGGGAATTCTCTTTTTCGAGTTCCTCTATTCTTTCAACATACGTTGCGAGTTTTTGATCGTACTCTGCCATAAGTTCGCTAATCTGCGACAGCACTTGAATACGGTCAAATCCTCTCATACGGGTTTTAAAGTTAAAATTCATAATTAAAATTCAATTTTCTTTGCGATGTATTCTTCAAGACGATCGATTTCAACGAGTTCTTGTTCCATTGTATCACGGTCACGAACTGTAACTTTACCGCTCTCTTCCGACTCAAAGTCGTATGTGATGCAAAGCGGAGTACCTGCCTCGTCCTGACGACGATAGCGCTTACCGATTGAACCTGCCTCGTCGAAGTCAACAACAAACTTTTTAGCAAGGCGGTCACGAATTTCGAGTGCCTTATCCGAAAGTTTCTTTGAAAGCGGAAGGATTGCTGCCTTAACAGGAGCAACTGCCGGATGGAAACGCATTACAACACGAGTGTCGCCCTTATCGTCAGTTTCTTCGTCATAAGCCTCACAAAGAAGAGCGAGTGCCATACGGTCTGCACCAAGTGACGGCTCGATAACATAAGGAAGATATTTTTCATTTGTTGTCGGATCGAAGTATTCAAGTGACTTGCCCGATGTATCCTGATGCTGTGTAAGGTCGAAATCGGTACGGTCTGCAACGCCCCAAAGTTCGCCCCAACCAAACGGGAAGAGATACTCAAAGTCGGTTGTTGCATTTGAATAGTGAGCGAGTTCCTCTTTTTCGTGGTCGCGCATACGGATATTCTCTTCTTTGATACCCATATCGAGCAAGAACTGATGGCAATAATCTTTCCAATAGTTGAACCATTCAAGGTCGGTACCCGGTTTGCAGAAGAATTCAAGTTCCATCTGCTCGAACTCACGGATACGGAAGATGAAGTTACCGGGAGTGATTTCGTTACGGAATGACTTACCGATTTGTGCGATACCAAACGGCACTTAACGGCGAGTTGTACGCTGAACATTTGCAAAGTTTACGAAAATACCCTGTGCAGTTTCGGGACGAAGGAAAATTTCGTTTTTCGAGTCTTCTGTTACCCCTTGGAATGTTTTGAACATAAGGTTGAACTGACGAATATCAGTAAAATCAGCCTTGCCACAGTTCGGGCAGGTGATACCTTGCTCTTTTATGTATTCCATCATCTGGGTATTTGTCCAACCTGCGGGGTTGCCTCCTGCTGCCTCGATGAGTTGGTCTGCACGGTGACGAGTTTTGCACTCTTTACAGTCCATAAGCGGGTCGGAGAAGCCACCAACGTGACCTGATGCCACCCATACCTGCGGATTCATAAGAATTGCACAGTCGAGGCCAACATTGTGTTCACTTTCCTGAACGAAACGTTTCCACCAAGCACGTTTTACATTGTTTTTGAATTCAACACCGAGAGGGCCGTAGTCCCAAGAGTTGGAAAGACCACCGTAAATCTCCGAACCCGGATATACAAAGCCTCTGCCTTTACACAGAGCAACGATTTTTTCAAGAGTTTTTTCGC
>CADBMQ010000134.1 GCA_902795765.1 Oscillospiraceae bacterium
ATTGAAAAAAATTCTTGTTGTTGAGGACGAATCGGCTATCCGTGAGTTCGTTGTGATAAACTTAAAAAGAGCAGGATACGATACAATCGAAGCAGACTGTGGCGAAAAGGCGCTCGAGCTTTTTCAAAGCGAGTCGGATATCCACGTTGTTTTGCTCGACATTATGATGCCCGGTATTGACGGATTTGCAGTTTGCAAACAAATCCGTGCGCAAAATCCGAAAGTCGGCATAATAATGCTTTCGGCAAAGTCGCAGGAGATGGACAAAGTTTCTGCACTTATGACAGGCGCAGACGATTATATGACAAAGCCGTTCAGTCCGTCCGAGTTGCTTGCAAGAGTTGACTCGCTCAACCGCCGTGTTGAGATGCTTTCGGGACAATCTGTTGTGACCGATAAAATCGAGCTTGGCGAGTTTACACTCGACTTGCGTAGACGTGCGCTCAAAAAACTCGGCAAAGACATCGAACTCACACCCGTTGAGTTCCAGATTATCGAGTACCTTTTCTCAAATCACGATAAGGCGATTGACCGTACCGAAATTCTTAAAAGAGTTTGGGGCGAGTCATATATCGGTGAGGAGAAAATCGTTGACGTAAACATTCGTCGTCTGCGTATGAAGGTGGAAGACGATCCGTCTGTACCTCGCAACCTGCTTACAGTTTGGGGTTGCGGTTATAAATGGGTAGAAAACCCGACTTCGAGAGGTATCCTTTAAGATATGAAGTTTCAACCAAATAGCCTTAAAGGTCGTTGGCTAATTAACATATTTGCGTCACTTGCAGTAATTATGATAACCGCAATATTGCTTTCATCGGCGTTCATATATAGTTACTATCATTCATCTGTAACCGAAGCGCTCGTGTCAAGAGCGAAAATGGCGGTAAGTGTTTTGAGCGACTATGCAAACTCCCCTTCGTCCGATTTTGAAAAGGCATCGCAGAACTTTTTGAATGTGTATGTTGATAAGGGAATGGCGGAAGTGCAGATTTTGTCGGCAGACGGCAAGGTTATTGCGTCCACACTCGGTGTAGCTCAGGACTATCCGAAAGTTGATGCGTCAGAAAGACAAAAAATTTCGGATATGGATATGTATGTGTACGAGTGTAAGGTTGGCGATGAAAAACTTGAAATTGTCAGCAGCGATATGCACAACGAAAAGGGCAAGACATTTGGCTCGGTTCGATGTGTGTCGTCCATATCTCGTGTGAATAATCAGATTATTGTCAATATCAGCGTTATAACGAGTATTGGATTGTTTATCATATTGCTCGTTCTTTTCCTCGGACTGATTTTCTTGCGTTCAATAACAGGCCCCGTAAAACGCATAACTGCGGCAACAAAGTCGATTGCGTCGGGCAAGTTTGACGACCGAATCGAACATTCGGGTGAAAGCGAGGAAATTTCTGAACTCTGCGACTCGATTAACTCGATGGCAAGTGAGCTTGCTACCGCCGAAAGCGTCAAAAATGAGTTTATTTCGAGTGTATCTCACGAGTTGAGAACACCGCTTACAGCTATAAAAGGCTGGGGCGAAACGATACTTGCGGCGGGTGCGTCCGACCCGATTATTCTCGGCAAGGGTATGAACATAATCATCAACGAAACGCAAAGAATGGAAGGTCTTGTTGAAGACTTGCTCGACTTCTCTCGAATAGAGTCGGGACGACTTAAAATAAATCCCGTCAAATGCGATATAGTTGCCGAACTCGAAGAGTTAGTCATTATGTATCGTCAAGTCGCAGAAAAATTGGGAATAAACCTTGTATATCTCGAATCGGCTCCGATGCCCCCTGTGATGGCAGATCCTGCGAGAATACGCCAGGTGTTCATCAATGTAATTGACAATGCAATTAAATATTCAAACGAGGGTGGCTCGGTCACAGTAGAAGTGTCGCAACACGATGTTTTTGTTAAAATAACGGTTCGTGATATGGGCTGCGGTATTAAAAAAGAAGATTTACCGCATGTCAAAGAAAAATTCTACAAAGCAAATAAAACCGTTCGTGGTTCTGGTATCGGACTTGCAGTTGCGGACGAAATTATGCGTCAGCACAACGGTTTCTTGGAAATAGAGTCGGTCGAGGGATATGGAACAACAGTTATGATTGAACTGCCGTTCATATCAACTGAATCGGAAAAGGAGAACTAAATGAGCAATAAAAAATGTTGCAAACGCACGTCAATAGGTGGTCAGGCGGTTATCGAAGGCATTATGATGCGTGGACCGCATAAGACAGTTTTGTCGGTGCGAAATATCAACTCAAAAGAGATAACAGTCGAAGATGTTGAGTTTCCGAATAAATCTCCGAAATTCTTCAAAATTCCCGTAATTCGTGGTGTGTATAACTTCATCATCACGCTTATGGTAGGCTACAAAACGCTTATGCGTTCGGCAGACCTTTCGGGTATGACGGAACTTGAAGAGGAAGAAGAGAAAAAGAAAAAAGAGGAAAAACGCAAAAAGAAAAACAAGCCCGAAAAAGAAAAAGAGTCTGACGAGCCGAATAAACTCGGCAAAATCGCACTTAGTATTGTTATGGGTGTGTCGGTTGTAATTGGTGTCGCACTTGCAGTTTTGCTCTTTATGTGGTTGCCGTCATTTTTGTTTGGACTAATGAAAGACGGTGCGGCATCGAGGCTCGGCTGGGATTTGACAAACTTCCGTGCGCTTTGCGAAGGCATTATGAAAATTGCGATTTTCCTTTTGTACCTTTGGTTAGTGTCGCAGATGAACGATATAAAGCGTGTGTTCAAATATCACGGCGCAGAGCATAAAACGATATTCTGCTATGAGCACGGTTTGGATTTAACGGTTGAGAATATTCGCAAACAAAGCCGTTTTCATCCCCGTTGCGGAACTTCGTTTATGTTTCTTATGATTTTGGTCGGAATACTCATTTCGACAGTCATCGTGCTTGTGTTCCCCAACGTTGCAGACTACAATTATATATGGGTTCCGTTCAAAATTCTGCTTGTGCCGTTGTTCTGCGGTATCGGTTATGAACTCATTAAAATTTGCGGAAAGCACGATAACTTGACAACAAAAATCATTGCAGCACCGGGACTTTGGGTTCAAAGACTCACAACAAAAGAGCCTGACGATGATATGATTGAGGTCGCGATCGAGTCAATGTTGCCTGTTATTCCCGAAAATTCGCAAGACGATGAACTATGACAATCGGTCAACTAAAACGCAGTATCGCAGAAACTCTTGAATGCGAAAACTCGCAGTTTGAGGCGCAACAGATAATTCAGTCGGCACTTGGTATCAGCCGAGAGGCGTATCTGCTCAAAATGAATGACAAAGTCGAGCGGTCGGCGGTTGAAAAGTGTATGCGGATGGCAGAACGCAGAAATGACGGCGAGCCACTCTACTACATACTCGGCGAAGCGGAGTTCTATTCGTTACCGCTTAAAGTCAGCGAAAAGACGCTTATTCCTCGTCAAGATAGCGAATTGATTGTTGATTTGGCAGTTGGATATGCCAAAGACCATACAGTCAGAAAAGCGTGTGATTTATGTTCGG
>CADBMQ010000135.1 GCA_902795765.1 Oscillospiraceae bacterium
AGGTCTCGGCACCGCAATTATTTCAACTTCAAAAGGTGTTATGACCGATAAACAAGCAAGAAAGAACAACATCGGCGGCGAAGTTCTCGCATTCATTTGGTAAGGAGGTAAAGTAATGTCACGTATAGGCAAAAAACCTGTTGAAATTCCGGCAGGCGTTGAAGTCAAAATGGATGGCACTACTCTTACCGTAAAGGGCCCGAAGGGCACCCTTACTCAGAGCGTACATCCGAACATTACCGTAAAAATCGATGGTAATGTAATTACATTTGAAAGACCTAATGATGATAAAGAAAACCGTGCTCTCCACGGACTCACTCGTTCACTAGTTGCTAATATGGTAACAGGTGTAACAGAGGGCTTCAAGAAAGACCTCGAAGTAAACGGTGTAGGTTATCGTGTTCAGAAGCAGGGCAAAACCTTGGTTATGAACCTCGGTTATTCACATCAGGTAAAAATCGATGAGATCGATGGTATCACAATCGATGTTCCGGATGCTAACCACATCACAATCAGTGGTGCTGATAAGCAGAAGGTTGGACAGTTTGCAGCGGAAGTTCGTGAAAAGCGTCCGCCTGAGCCGTATAAGGGCAAAGGCATCAAGTATGCTGACGAACACATTCGCCGTAAAGAAGGTAAAGCCGCAAAAGGCGCTAAGAAATAAAGAAGGAGTGAATTATAAATGGTATCAAAACCTGATAGCAATAAGGCTCGTATTAAGAGACATAAACGTGTACGTGCTAAAATTAGTGGCACAACAGAACGTCCCCGCCTTAATGTATTCCGCTCCAACGCAAACATTTATGCGCAGATCATCGACGATACCAAGGGTGTAACATTAGTTGCTGCATCAACAGTTGAGTCGGGCTTCACTGGAAATGGCGGAAATAAAGAGGCTGCAAAGCAGGTTGGCGAAACAATCGCAAAACGTGCAGCAGAAAAGGGAATCACTGAGGTCGTATTTGACCGCGGTGGCAATATCTATCACGGCCGTGTCAAGGAATTGGCCGAAGGTGCCCGTGAGGGTGGCCTCAAGTTCTAATAAAGGAGGAGAAAACTTTGGCTAATATTGACGCAACAACAATGGATTTGCAGGAAAGAGTAGTCGCTGTAAAGCGAGTTTCCAAAACCGTAAAAGGCGGACGTATTATGAAATTGTCTGCACTCGTCGTAGTTGGTGACGGTAACGGCACAGTAGGCTTCGGCATCGGTAAAGCAAGCGAATTTTCAGAAGCAATCCGAAAGGGTTGTGAAGATGCTAAGAAAAACCTTGTAAAGGTTTCTCTTAAAGGTACAACAATTCCTCACGAGGTAATCGGTGCTTACGGCGCAGGTCGAGTTCTTATGAAACCGGCTGCTCCTGGTACTGGCGTTATCGCAGGTGGTCCTGCTCGTGCAGTCATTGAGACGGTTGGTATCAAAGACATCCGTACAAAGGCTCTTCGTTCAAACAACCCCTGCAATGTTGTAAGAGCAACAATCGAAGGTTTGAAATCCCTTCGTAGTGCTGAGGAAGTTGCTGCTACTCGTGGCAAATCCGTAGAAGAAATTTTGAAATAAGGAGGCAGCGTTATGGCAAAAGAGTATAAGGCTGCAAGCCTTCAAATCACACTTAAAAAGAGTCTTATCGGCTGCAAGAAAGATCAGATCGCAACAGCAGCATCACTTGGACTCAAAAAGATTGGCCAGACTGTAACACAGCCGACCAATGAACAGACAATTGGTAAGATCAATAAGATTTCACACCTTGTCGAAGTAACAGAAGCGTAAGTCTAAGGAGGTGCAATAAATGAAACTTCATGAGTTATCACCCGTTCCAGGCTCAACAAAAGAGTCCAAGCGTATCGGTCGTGGTCATGGCTCGGGTCAAGGCAAAACAGCCGGCAAGGGTCACAAAGGTCAGAAAGCACGTTCTGGCGGTGGAGTACGTCCGGGCTTTGAAGGTGGTCAGATGCCTTTGGCAAGACGCTTGCCGAAGAGAGGCTTCAACAACATTTTCGCAAAGAAAATCGTTACAATTTCTCTCGCTGACCTCAACAAATTCGAGGATGGCGCAACAGTTGACACACAGGCTCTTCTTGATAAGAAGATCATTAAAAATGCAGGCGACGGCGTAAAGGTTCTTGCAAACGGCGAACTTACTAAGAAAGTAAATTGCTCACTCGCAGGTTACACCGCAACAGCAAAAGAAAAGATAGAAAGCGCAGGCGGAAAGGCCGAGGTGGTTTAAGATGCTTAACACCTTGAGAAACGCATGGCGACTCCCCGAACTCAGAAGAAAAATGTTGTTTACACTCTTCATTATTCTTATCTTCCGTTTCGGTTCAGTTTTGCCAGTACCGTTTATCGATATTGAGTCACTTAAATCAGCGCTTACTTCTAATAGCGCAGGCACAACAAATGACTTTTTCAGTTATTTGAACGTTTTGACCGGTGGTGCTATGAACTACGGTGCGTTGTTCGCAATGTCCGTAACACCATACATCAACGCATCAATCATTATGCAGCTCTTGACAGTTGCTATTCCTCCTCTTGAGCGTATTGCTAAAGAGGGCGAAGAAGGCAGAAAGAGAATTGCTAAGTACACTCGTTTTGCAACCGTTATTCTCGGTTTGGCACAGGGTGCTGCTTATTGGTGGTGGCTCCACGCAAGTGGCTACATCAAAAACGAGGGTGGTTTCAATACTGTATTCGCAGCAGTTGTAATCATCGCATCGTTCACAGCAGGTTCTGCATTGATGATGTGGTTGGGCGAACGTATAGACGAAAAGGGTGTTGGTAACGGTATTTCAATACTCTTGTTCGCAGGTATTATTTCAAGAATTCCGAGTGGTATCTCAACTCTTTGGAGATACTTCACAGAGCTTGATAAACCGATTCAGGTTATCATCATCTTGCTCATCTTCCTTGCAACAATCGTATTCATCGTATGGATGAACGAGGCAGAACGCCGTGTTCCGATTCAATACGCAAAACGTGTTGTAGGTAGAAAGCAATATGGCGGCCAGAATACACATTTGCCGATTAAGGTAAATATGTCAGGTGTAATGCCGATAATTTTTGCAAGCTCCATTCTTATGATCCCGACTCAGATTCTCGCATTCATGGGAACAAGCCAGGCAACAATGGAAGGCAAATGGTATAGATTCCTTAGCATGTTCAGTTATAACAACTGGCCTTATGCAATCATCTATTTCGCACTTATTATCGCATTCGCATTCTTCTATACAACAATTCAGTACAATCCTGTTGAGATGGCAAACAATTTGCGTAAGCAAAATGGCGCTATTCCGGGTATTCGTCCTGGTAAACCTACTCAGGAATACCTCACAAGAATTATCAGCCGTATCACATTGATCGGTGCGATTTTCCTTGGTATCCTTGCGGTTCTTCCGATCGTAGTAGGTCAGTTCAGCGAAATCAATGTTTCGCTCGGCGGTACATCAATCATCATCGTAGTTGGTGTTGCAGTTGATACCGTTAAACAGATTGAATCTCAAATGATGATGCGCCACTACAAGGGCTTCCTTGATTAAAGCAGGAGGAAAACTATGAATTTAATATTTCTTGGTGCACCTGGCGCAGGCAAGGGCACACAAGCGGAAATCGTAAGTGAAAAGTTCAATATTCCGGCAGTTTCAACAGGTAACATTATCCGTGAAGCAATGAAGAACGGAACTGAAATGGGTACAAAAGCACAAGAGTTCGTACAAAAAGGTGAGCTCGTTCCCGATGAGGTTGTAATCGGCATCATCAAAGAACGTTTGGCAGAGTCTGATTGTGCAAACGGCTTTATTCTCGACGGTTTCCCGAGAACCATTCCTCAGGCTGAGGCTCTCATCGAAATGGGTGTTAAAATCGATAAAGTAATCGATATTGAAGTACCTGATGAGAAGATTGCAGAGCGTATGTCGGGCAGACGTGTTTGCCCACAGTGCGGTGCAAGTTATCACATTGAATACAAGAAACCAAAAAAAGAAGGCATCTGCAACAGCTGTGGCAGTGAGCTTATCATTCGTAAGGACGATAAGCCGGAGGTTGTTCTTGATAGACTTAATGTTTATCATACCCAAACCGAGCCTTTGATTAGCTTCTATAAAGAGAAAGGTATTCTTGTAGAAATTGAAGGTCAGGAGGAAGTCGCAGATACGACTGCTCTGACTCTCAAAGCATTAGGTGGTAACGCATGATAGTGCTTAAAACTGCTCGTGAGTTAAAACTCATGCGTGAAGCCGGAAGAATTTCGGCGATGGCACTAAAACTTGTAGGAGAGGCAGTTGAGCCGGGTATCTCAACTTATGAGTTGGATAAAATCGCTTATGACTATATTCGTAGTCAAGGCGCAAAACCCGGATTTCTCAATTACAATGGATTTCCTGCAAGTGCATGCATTTCCATAAATAATGAAGTTATCCATGGCATACCCGATAAGAAACATATCATCCAAGCGGGTGATATCGTAAGCGTCGATTTAGGCGCAGTGTTCGAGGGTTATAACGGCGACAATGCCGCTACATTTGCATCGGGTGATATTTCACCTGATGCAAGGCGGCTGCTCGAAACGACCGAGGCGAGCCTTTATGAAGGTATCAATGCGGCACGTCGAGGCGGCAGAATCGGCGATATAGGCTCAGCAGTTCAGCGGTATGTCGAGGCGGCAGGCTATTCGGTGGTCAGAGATTTCGTGGGACACGGAGTAGGCTCTTGCCTTCATGAAGCACCCGAAGTTCCGAATTACGGAAAAGCGGGTCACGGCGTAAGACTTATGCCGGGAATGACAATCGCCATTGAACCGATGGTAAATATGGGCGGTTTTGAAGTCAAAACGCAGTCCAACGGCTGGACAGTTGTCACACAAGACGGCAGTTTGTCGGCTCACTTTGAGCATACCGTTGCCATAACAGACGACGGACCTGTCATTTTGACTAAGGCTTAAAGGAGTGAGCAACTTGACTGTTAGTTACGGCGCAGTTGTCAAATCGCTCGCCGGACGTGACAAAGGCTATCTTTTAGCAGTCGTTTCAGTAGAAAACGATAAAGTTTTCGTTTGTGACGGCAAAGAAAGACCGCTTGAACGTCCAAAGTCAAAAAATCGGAAGCATCTTTTTGTAACAGATGTTATATTAGATGCAGATTCAATGTCAACAAATCGTAAATTAAAACGTGCTTTGCACGATATAAGCGAGGAGGTAAAGTGATGTCAAAAGGGGATAACATCGAATTTCAGGGAACAGTGGTTGAGGCTTTGCCGAATGCCACGTTCAAAGTAGAACTTGAAAATGGTCATATAATTTTGGCCCATATTTCCGGTAAACTCAGAATGAACTATATCAAGATTTTGCCGGGTGATAAGGTAACGGTAGAAATTTCACCGTATGACCTGGAAAAGGGACGTATAACTTGGCGTTCCAAGTAAATTCCACGCATAAAGAAAGGAATGATTGATATGAAGGTCAGACCTTCTGTTAAAAAGATGTGCGAAAAATGCAAAGTAATCAAACGCAAGGGTAAAGTAATGGTAATTTGCGAAAACCCGAAGCATAAGCAGCGTCAGGGTTAACCTGCGCAATTACGGAGGTGTAAGTATTATGGCACGTATTTCCGGTGTTGATTTGCCGAGAGAGAAAAGAGTTGAAATCGGTCTTACCTATATTTATGGTATTGGCTTGACAACTTCTAAGAAAATCCTGGCTGAAACCGGTGTAGATCCTGACAAGAGAGTAAAGGATCTTACTGATGACGAAGTCGCTAAATTGCGTGAGTATATCGACCACAACGTAACAGTTGAAGGTGATCTCCGCCGTGATGTCGCATTCGACATTAAGCGTCTCATCGAAATCGGTAGTTTTCGTGGAGTAAGACATAGAAAGGGACTTCCCGTTCGTGGTCAACGCTCCAAGACAAATGCAAGAACACGTAAAGGTCCGAAGAAGACCATTGCGAATAAGAAGAAGTAAGGAGAGGTCAGACGTATGGCAGGTACTAAAACTACAAGAACAAGACGCCGTGAAAAGAAAAATATCGAAAAGGGCAGCGTTCACATTCAGTCGACCTTCAACAACACGATCGTTACAATTTCCGATGTTAAAGGTAATACGATTTCGTGGGCGTCGGCAGGTGAGTTAGGATTCAGAGGTTCGAGAAAATCGACTCCGTTTGCAGCTCAATCAGCCGCAGAAACCGCAGCTAAGGCTGCTATGGAGCACGGCCTAAAAACAGTAGAAGTTTTCGTTAAAGGTCCTGGTGCAGGTAGAGAAGCAGCAATCCGTGCTTTGCAGACAGTAGGTTTGCAGGTATCGATGATTAAAGACGTAACTCCAATCCCGCACAATGGCTGCCGTCCTCCCAAAAGAAGACGCGTATAATATAGGAGGTAGAATCAAATGGCAAGATATACCGGTCCTGTATGCAGACTTTGCCGTAGAGAAGGCGAAAAACTCTTTCTCAAAGGCGATCGCTGCTACTCAGACAAATGCTCTTTCGCTGTAAGAGCATACGCTCCTGGCCAACATGGTCAAGGACGTAAAAAGAACAGTGAATATGCAACACAGTTTAGAATGAAACAGAAGGCAAAACGTTTCTACGGCCTTTCAGAAGGTCAGTTCCACAAGTATTTTGTAGAAGCTGAAAGAAGACAGGGCGTAACTGGTGAAAACCTTCTTAAAATTCTCGAAAGCCGCCTTGACAACGTGGTATACCGTTTGGGCTTTGCTTCTTCAAGAAACGAAGCAAGACAGCTCGTTTTGCACAACCATTTCGAGCTTAACGGCAAAAAAGTCAACATTCCTTCAATTCTCCTTAAAGTAGGCGATACCGTTGCTATTAAGAGCGGTAGCTTGCAGAGCGAGAAGATGAAAGCAGTTCTCGAAGCAAACGCTTCAAAACCCGTTCCGGCATGGCTCGAGCGTGTTTCTGATGGCAAAGCTGGTAAAGTTGCTTCCATCCCGACTCGTGAGGAAATTGATACACCTGTTGAGGAATCACTCATCGTCGAGTTGTAT
This sequence comes from Oscillospiraceae bacterium, assembly GCA_902795765.1. GTDB lineage: Bacteria > Bacillota > Clostridia > Oscillospirales > Acutalibacteraceae > RUG14109. The sequence continues at coordinate 7,002 of CADBMQ010000135.1, forward strand.
TCAAAATAATCCGCTGTTTGTTTTTATGGCTTTCCGAGCAGCACATACTGCTCGGATAAACACACAATGCATACGGCTATTATATCCGTGTGCCTAAAACAAAGCGTTCGCTTTGAAAAAACAAGGAGGGTTTTTAATGATCGAAATCGAGAAGCCCAGAATTGAAGCTGTTGATTTGGCAGCTGACGGTTCTTACGGTAAATTTACAATCGAACCACTCGAAAGAGGCTACGGCATCACTCTTGGAAACAGTTTGAGAAGAGTATTGCTTTCATCCTTGCCGGGTGTTGCAGTAACATCAATCAAAATTGACGGCATTTTGCACGAGTTTTCAACTGTGCCCGGCGTCAAAGAAGACGTTACTGAGATGGTTCTCAACATTAAAGGTATTACAGCAAAAATCCACGGCGATAGCCCGAAGATTTGCTATATCGAAGCAGAAGGTCCTTGCGAGGTTACCGCTGGTTCAATCAAATGTGATTCCGAGGTAGAGATTCTTAATCCCGACCTTCACATTGCAACATTGTCTGACGAAGGCAAGTTGTTTATGGAGCTTACACTTGATACAGGACGTGGATATGTATCCGCAGAAAAGAATAAACAGGCAAAACCCGTTGTTGGCGTAATTCCTGTTGACTCTATCTATACACCTGTTACAAAGGTAAATTATTACACAGAGAATACTCGTGTTGGCCAGATTACAGACTTTGACAAACTTGCAATCGAAGTTTGGACCAATGGTACAATCAGCGCCAGAGAAGCAGTATCTCTCGGTGCCAAGGTGCTCACTGAACATCTCAACTTGTTTGTTGAACTTTCAGAAGAAGCCTATAAGGGTAACATTATGGTCGAGCGTGACGACAATGGCAAGGAGAAAGTCCTTGAGATGACCATTGAGGAACTTGACCTTTCTGTACGTAGTTTCAACTGCCTCAAACGTGCTAGCATTAACACAGTTGAGGACCTTATCAGCAAGAGCGAGGAAGATATGATGAAAGTCAGAAACCTCGGCAGAAAGTCGCTTGATGAGGTAATTAATAAGCTCAAAACTTTGGGCTTCACATTACGTAAGGAAGACGAATAATTTACGAACACAAGTTTTAACACTTACTGTAAAGGAGTGAAGAGAAATGCCAGGAACAAGAAAACTCGGCAGAACAAGCGATCAGCGTAAAGCCATGCTTCGTGCAATGGTAACTTACTTGCTCGAAAACGGTCAAATCGAAACAACCGTAACTCGTGCAAAAGAAGTACGCGCTATGACCGAAAAGTATATTACAATCGCTAAGGAAAACACCCTTCACAACAAACGTCAGGTTTTGGCGTTCGTTACAAAAGAGGATGTTGTAGCGAAACTTTTTAACGAGATTGCACCGTCTTATGCAGACCGTAACGGCGGTTACACTCGTATCATCAAAACTGGTCCCCGTCGAGGTGACGCAGCAGAGATGGCAATTATCGAGTTGGTAAAGTAATTTACTGATAAAATAATTAAAGGAGTAATTCCATTTGGAATTACTCCTTTTTTCGTTTTTTATATAATAGTTCCGCCACCCAGTACAATATCACCGTCATATAATACAGCAGCTTGTCCCGATGTAATTGCTCGTTGAAACTCATCAAACTCAATCGTAACAGTCCCGTCAGCATTTGGTAAAATAAGAGCAGACTGCTCATCTTGTTTGTACCTTATTCTAACTTTGCACCTAAACGGCTCAGTCGGTGTAACTCCACTAATCCAGTTAAAATCACGAACTTTTGTGATTTTGCTTTTAAGGTCATCGCTGCTTCCTAAAACAACTTCGTTTTTATCAGAACAAATTTTGCAAACAAAAAGAGGCTCGGAGTAGGAAATGCCAAGTCCCTTACGTTGACCGATAGTGTAGTGAATTATGCCTTTGTGTTGACCTAAAACACTGCCATTTTTATCAACGAAATCGCCACATTTAGGTTTGATCCCTGTCATAGTTTCAATAACCTTTGCGTAATTGCCGTCGGGCACAAAGCAAATATCCTGACTATCAGGTTTGTTTGCGTTTGCAAAAGTACAACTCTCGGCAATTCTTCTAAACTGCGGTTTGCTGATATTCCCAAGTGGAAACATAGTATGTGCAAGTTGTTCTTGAGTCATATTGTAGAGAACATAACTTTGATCTTTGTTGTCGTCCATCGCTTTTTTTAAAACAAACTTGCCATTTATCTTTTCAATTCTCGCATAATGACCGGTAACAATATAGTCGCAGTCAAGCAGTTTCGCACGTTCCAAAAGTTTCTCAAACTTCATATATCGGTTGCAGTCAATACACGGATTAGGCGTGATGCCGTTTTGATAGCAGTCGATAAACTTATTTATAACAAGTTTACGAAAATCATCGGAAAAATTGAAAACATGAAACGGCATACCAAGTTTGTGAGCAACAAATCGTGCGTCTTCTACATCATCGAGAGAACAACAGGTGCGAGACTTGATTCCAACATCCTCGTTATGGTAGAGTTTCATCGTGCAACCAATACACTCATATCCACTATCAACCATAAATTTTGCAGCGATTGACGAGTCAACACCACCACTCATAGCAATCAAAGCCCGTTTCACTTGCCCAACCTCAACATTTCATCAATGCACTTGCGTGATGAAGCAATAAGTTCATCGCTCATAACAATTTCTTCGCCACCAATACCACTAACACATCTGTAAACATCTGCAAGTGTAGTCGCTTGCATATTGTGACAAACGCAATCCTTTGAAAGTGGAACAAAAATCTTGTCAGGGCATTTAAATTGCAAATGCTCAACAATGCTGTTTTCGGTACCGATAATATATTCTTTATTATCGCCATTTTCGGCAAATGACATAATTTCAGTCGTACTGCCAACAAAGTCTGCACACTCAACAACTTCTGGCAGACATTCGGGATGAACAAGCAACTTTGCGTTTGGATATGCCTTTCTCATTTTGTCAACGTCACGAGTTGAAATACGCAAATGAGTCGGACAACCGCCGTGAACAAGCTTGATTTCCTTGTCGGGAACTTGTTTTTTAATCCAATCACCCAAATTGCAGTCGGGAATAAACAAAATCTTGTCATTATCAATGTTTTTGATAATTTTGACAGCAGAAGACGAGGTAACACAAACATCGCAAACAGTTTTAAGTTCAGAAGTTGTGTTAATGTAGGCAACAACTGTGTAGTCTTTGAAACTTTCTTTTAGTTGACTAATCAAATCAACGTCCATTTGGTCTGCCATAGGGCAACCTGCAATCGGATTAGCAAGAAAAACTTGCTTTTGTGGCGACAGAATCTTGACAGTTTCAGCCATAAATCTAACGCCACACATGATAACAATTTTGTTATCAACAAGAGCCGCTTTTTGACTAAGTCCAAACGAGTCACCAACATAATCTGCAATATCCAAAATATCTTGCCTTTGATAAGCGTGAGCAAGTATGCAAATATTTTTTTCTTTTTTTAGTTTCAAAATTTCATCTTGAAGTTCACGAACATTCATAAACGCACCTCCGGAATATTCAACCTACCAATTAGGTTGGTAATATTGTACCACTTTTAATATTGCTTGTCAATATAATCTTGGCACAAAATAATATCACTTGACATATTAAATGAAATATGATATACTTTCAGCACACAGTGTGCTGAAATAAAAAAAGGAGTCAATAAATAGAATGATAGCTGACGAAATTGGCGAAGAAATAATAGAAAGTGCGAGGAAACTTGTATCAAAAAATGATGCAAAGCAGATAACTGTTCGTGATATTTTAAACGACCTTAATATAACCAATCGTGTGTTTTATAATCGATTTCATAATATAGATGAAGTGCTTGATATTTTGTATAAAGAAACGATTTCCAAAATAAGAGAATGTATGAAATCGGAATATGATAGCAGTCAGGATTATATTCAGTATATCAAAAGAGTGGTCACGCAGACTTTCGTTTTGTCTTACGAGAATAAAAAGAAATTCGGTCGACATATTTTTGATATTGACGCAAATTCCAACGAGAATTTCGATTGGTGGAATGGCGAGATTATTAAATTGATTAACTATGGAAAAGAGAATAACTATATAAAATCCGAGATTGATGAAGAAAAATTAAGTTATGCAGTTTGGTGTTTTATAAGGGGATTTAATGCAGACGCAATAGCCCGAAAACAACCGCTTGACAAGGCAACAGAGAAATTCAATTATTCGTTTGAACTATTGTTAAATGGAGTTATAAAGTAAACGGGAGTGAGAAAAATGGCAGTAAGAATTATAGTAGACTCAACCGCAGATATGAAAAAGGAAGTTGAAGAGCGAGTTGAGGTAATACCACTAACATTGCAGTTTGGCGATGAAGAGTTTATTGACGGAATAACAATCAATAGCAGGGAGTTTTATGAAAAACTAATAGAATCAGATGTACTACCGCATACAAGCCAAGCGACTCCTGCGGATTACGAAAACAAATTCAACGAAATAAAGCAGTCGGGCGATAGTGCAGTTATGATATCACTCGCATCTAAACTTTCAGGAACATATCAAAGTGCAACAATAGCAGCCGAAGATTACGATAATATTTATGTCGTAGATAGCGACACAGTAACAATCGGTACAGGTGTGCTTGTAGATTATGCGTTAAAGTTGGTTGATAACGGATTAGATGCACAATCTATCGCAAAAGAACTTGAAATTCAAAAAAAGAAGATTAATATAATAGCACTTGTCGATACGCTTGAATATCTCAAAAAGGGTGGTCGAATATCTAAAACAGTAGCCTTTGCAGGAACACTTCTTAATATTAAACCTGTAATTTCGCTAACAGAAGGCGAAATAAATATTCTCGGAAAAGCAAGAGGCTCGAAGCAGGCAAACAATCTGCTTGTAACTGAAATAGAAAAAGCGGGAGGAGTAGATTATAGCAAACCAATATTACTTGGATATACAGGACTTTCCGATACCCTTTTGCTGAAATATATAGAAGACAGTGCAAAATTATGGGAAAATATGAGCGAGAGACCGGAATATACAATAGTCGGAAGCGTTATAGGAACGCATGTCGGACCCGGTGCAATCGCAGCAGCATTTTTCAGCATATAAATTAAAATCGTAACCTAAATGGTTACGATTTTTTTATCCTATAATCTTTCGTATCGCTTTGTCACTTGCATCGGGGTGTAATTTTTTCAAATGCTCAAAAATCTTCTCACGAGAAACATGAGGCTTTTCTTTGTAACTGCTTGCAATAAAGTCATATCCCCATATTTGTTCGGGAGGACAGTACATAGCAATCGCCCAGCCATACAACTCACCGTTTTTATTTCTGCGTTGCCTAAAATCGACAGGCACAAGATAGGTCATCATCTGCAACGAATTAAGCGTTCCCTCAAAATTCTTTTCTCCACCTTTGCCAAAACCGGCATCACGCTTAATCTCAAAAGAAAAACGTTCCTTTTCGTCAGAAAATAAATCCATAATTTTCTTTTGCCGTTGTTTTGCAAGACCGTCTTCCCAAAGTGCATCAAAGTCATATCCGTCACGACGAATGTTTGCAAAAGTAGGGAACCATCCAAGTGAAACAAAACCTGCTTTTTTATCGAAAAACTTGCCGTACGCAATTTTCTTGCTTTTCGCAATAACTCTTCGCCATTCCCAAGGGTCGTTTTCTTCGTTACCCGACCACCAATATTTTGCTTGTGTTCGTTCTTCGACAGAAAAGTCATCAATCTCATTTTTGAATAACGGCAAAAAACCAACCTTGTTGACGTACTCAATCAACTCATCAGCTGATTTAATGCATTTAGGATTGTCGACACTAACGCCGTGAATAATCCACTCTCCATTTTCAACTGCCATGTTTTTTACCTCTCAATAAAATCAGTTTTATTCAGTCGCTCACAAGTAATATCACGCAAATCATCGAGCGGAATTTTGTTGTTTACAATTTGAATATATCGCTCGTCAATATCGACTTTCACGAGTACACCCGTAAATTCAATATACTCTTCATCAAAATAGTACACACAAGTAACAATATCGCCTTTTTCAATCTGTTGCAATGTAAGATTCATAATTTCTTGCTTGTCAACGCTGAGTTCTGCTTTTGGAACAACAATCTTTTCTTTTTTACGCAAAGCCTCTTCAAAGCCTTTTAAAGCGGCAAACGGAGCAAACTGCTTTGCACGTTCTTCGTTCGTGAGCGTCTTTATCATGCCTTATGCCCTCCGATTTGCTGATTTCTTTCCATCATAGTGGCACCATCTTGCAAGTCCATACCTTTGACAATCGCATTCTTGCCAAATCGTTTCTTAATCGAAAGCAAGGCCTTTTGCATATTGCGTTCACGTTCCAATTCAGTAGGATCAACGAGCATATCATACTGAACGCAAACACGGTCACACACTTTGTTAAAACACAAATTTATACGGCGAATAGGCTCAGTTTTGTCGACGATTCTATCGAACAATTTACAAGCATAGTCAACCAATTTAGCGCAAGAGTCGGTCGGCTCACTTACCGAATAAGTGCCGTGAGCGGGTTTCTTTTCGGACGAGCAGTTGTATCCGAGTGTCAGTGTTATAGAAGAAGTGACAAGTCCACGATCCATCATATCGAGCGCAAGTGAGTCGGTCATCTCCTTGACAATCAACTTCGCTTTTTCGGGAGCATAAGCACACGATAAAACCTGTCCGCTTGTAAGGCTGTTTGTTTTCGGCTTAAAAGCCTTAATATCTGCAATCGTAGTAGATTCACGCCCCCAGGCGTGGTCGATAAGCAACTGCGCATCAACACCAAACAAACGATACAAAAAATCTTCGTCCGATTTCGCAATATCTTCCATAGTGCGCAGATAATAACGTTCAAGACGAGCCTGCGTACCTGCACCAATTCGCCAAAAATCGGTAATCGGTTTGTGCTTCCACAAAGTTTTGCGGTAACTTTCCTCGTCAAGTTCGCCAATAAATTCAGGCGAGTGCTTTGCCATAATATCAAGCGCAATTTTTGCAAGATACAAGTTAGTTCCGATGCCACAGGTAGCAGTAATACCTGTTGTATCTAAAATATCTTTCATAATTTTTTCGGCGAGTTGCCTTGCCGTCATCGAATACAGATTGAGATAATCCGTTACATCTAAAAATGCCTCGTCAATCGAGTAAACGTGAATATCATCTTTTGAAACGTACTTCAAATAAATCGCATAAATGTTGGCAGAGTATTCGATGTATAAACTCATTCTTGGTGGAGCGGTTATATATTCTAAATTCTTCGGAATTTGAAAAACACGACACCGATTTTTAACGCCTTTCGCTTTAAGCGAAGGGGAAACAGCAAGACAAATAGTTTTTTCTGTGCGTGTCGGATCGGCAACAACAAGGTCGGTGGTCATAGGGTCAAGACTTCGTTCCACACACTCAACCGAGGCATAGAACGACTTCAAATCTATACACAAATAAGTACGCATAAATCCACCACCAATCTGTCGTTAATTATAACATAATAAAAGACTGCGTACAAGTGGAAAAAGATGATGAAAAATATGTAAAAAATTTTTTAAAAAGCAAAATTTATAATTGAAACTGATAGCAAATTGTTGTATAATGTTTTTTATAGAATGGATTTTAATGGACTTTTGCGCCATTTTTTGCAAAAGATTTTTGTTATATTCTAAATAATTACTTCAAAAGGGGAAGAGAAAATATGCAGATAATGAGCAGAGATATCGGCATAGATATGGGAACAACCAACACCCGTGTTTGCGTAAAATCAAAAGGGCTTGTAACAAAAGAGCCGTCGGTTGTTGCAGTTGAAGTTAAAACCGATACAGTTCGAGCAGTAGGCGAAGAAGCAAAAGAGATGATAGGCAGAACACCGGGCTCAATCGTAGCCGTTAAACCGCTTAAAAACGGAGTTATAGCAGACTTTGATGTAACAGTTGCAATGCTTAAAAAACTCATTCGTTCGGGTATGCGTGGTTCACTCGTATCCCGTTCAAGAGTTCTTTTGAGTGTACCGGCAGGTGTAACCGAAGTTGAAAGCCGTGCGGTATTCGATGCGGCTCGTCAAGCAGGTGCAAGAACAGTTGATATAATTGAAGCGTCAATGGCAGCGGCAATAGGTGCAGACTTGCCCGTTTGGGATTCAGTCGGCAGTATGGTAGTCGATCTCGGTGGCGGTACAACAGAGGTTGCAGTAATCTCGCTTGGTGATATCGTAACATTTAGTTCGACTCGTACCGCAGGTGATAGCCTTGATGAAGCAATCACATCGTACATTCGTAAGAAACACAACTTGCTTATCGGTGAAATAACTGCTGAAAATATCAAAACAACAATAGGTTCTGCTTATGAACTTGATAATGAAGACGGCAATGTGATTGAAATAAGAGGTCGAAATCTTTTGGACGGACTTCCGAAAAACGTTACAATCACAGCCACTGAAATCAGAGAAGCGTTGTCAGAGCCGATTAGTGTTATAGTTGAAACTATCCGTTCAACACTCGAAAAAACACCTCCCGAACTTGCGGCAGATATCATCGACCGTGGTATTCTTTTGACAGGTGGCGGAGCATTGCTTCCGGGTATGGATAAGATTATCACAGACAGAGTTTCTGTTCCGGTAATGGTGGCAGAAGATCCGTGTAATTGCGTAGCACTCGGACTTGAAAAACGTTTGGAGTTGGATTTGCCGTTCGACTCATACCAAAACAGACCAAAATACTATTAAGGATGTGTGAGATTTGCGTTTCTTTTTCAAAAGTAAACGATTTAAAGCTTTGCTTTCAATCATCCTTGTAATAGCAGTGTTAGGTGGACTTGCAGGAGTGTTTATGTTCACAGCACCGCAGTCGAATATATTCGGAACAATCGCTCGTCCGTTTCAATCTGCGGCAACAGCGGTGTCCGACTTTTTCGGTGGAATAGCAAATCGCTTTTCAAATTCGGGCGAATTCGAGCAGAAAAATAAAGAACTGCAAGAAAAGTTAGACGAAGCAAATTATAATCTAACCGATTATGAAAATGTAAAGCGACAACTTGCATTTTACGAGGATTATCTTAAAATAAAAAAAGAAAACGAGAGTTTTGAGTTCCAACCTGCCGTAGTAATCGGCAGAGATACAAGCCAACCGTTCGGCACATTTACAATAAACGCAGGTTCATCTGCGGGAGTGTCGCTCTATGATCCTGTAATAACATCGGCAGGACTTGTGGGATATGTTGGCGAAGTATCATTAACTCAAAGCGTCGTTAAGACAATACTTAACCCGACCTTGAATGTGTCGGCACTCGATAACCGTACAGTTGATAGCGGTAATGTCACAGGAGATGCAACACTCGCAAGAGATGGACTTTGCAAAATAACATATCTCCCTCGTGAGAATCTTGTTGCAGCAGGCGACTTTATTGTTTCGTCAGGCGAAGGCGGAGTATTCCCGAAAGGGCAGATTATCGGCACAGTAGAACAGGTAAAATCGTCGGGTAACGATTTGGGATACTATGCAGTAATCAAGCCGATTGTCGATATCGCAACAGTCGATGAAGTAATGGTAATTACTGCGTTCGAAGGACAAAAGAGTCTAAAACCTTCCGAACAAAAATAATTTATAAAAAGGAGGCATTGCGGTGAAGTTTTTAAAATCACCGAAATTTAAAAAATACTTTTTCTACGGCATCGCAATGCTCGTAATGTATCTAATACAGTTCACACCGTTTATGATAAGCATCGGCGGAGTTTATTTTTCGCCAATGCTTATTCTTACATTGTGTTTCGCATCGCACGAAACCGATTTTCATACAATGATTTTCAGTATGATATGTGGTATGCTCGTGGATGTAAACTCGCTATGCCCCATAGGATTTCACGCAATAGTTTATATGTTGCTTGGAGTTTTCGTCTGCTTGATGAATAAGTTTTATTTTCAAAGAAGATTTAGTACGGCGTTTGTGATTTCATTTTTTCCAATAGTTTTGAATGCTGTGCTTGAATGGATTGTCGGCACAAAGTTATGCGAAAATGCAGTCTATTTGCTGACAGATTTCTATCTTCCGTCGGCAATATATTCACTTGTGATGTTCATACCATTCTATGCGTTGTTTACCTTGCTTTTCGGATTTAAGCGTGTGAACAATAAACCTCGTGGAGTTGTACCCGAAAAGTTAGAAATGGTACGCCGTAAATATGCAGCTCGTGCGGCGAGAGCAAGAAAAAGAGCAGCTCGTGTTCAAAAAGTAAAGTAAGGAAGTAATATAAATGTATTTTGAAAAGGAGAAAGCAAAAAAGAGCATAAAGCATATTCGCTCCGTTGCACTTTGTATTATTGCTGTCGTTTTTACGGCGGTTTATGTTTTGCGTCTTGGCGATCTCCAAATTTTAAATTACGAAATTTATAACACAAAAGCAACGGCATCAAATTCGCAAAAGGTAAAAGTCAGAGCGGCTCGTGGCGAAATACTCGATAGATATGGCAGACCGATAGCTATAAATCGAGATGGTTATGATATAGTCCTTGATAAATCGTATTTGCCTGAGAATAAGGATATAAATACAACTATCGTGACTCTTCTCGACCTTTTGAAAAAGAATTCAACCACTTGGCGTGATGAATTGCCGATGACCAATTCGGAGCCATACGAATTCGACACAAGCAAGTTCACTCAGACGGATGTCGACAGTATGATTTCAAAACTCGGACTCAACCACTATGCGACGGCTGATAACTGCCTTGCAGAGATGATAGAACGTTACGAGTTGGAAAAATATAAAGGAACAAATTTGTTCAGAACCTTGCTCGGAATAAGATATACAATGGATCACGAAGACTTTTCCGTATCATATCCATACACTTTTTCTGAAGATATTCCGGAAAACATTCGTTCTGTTTTGAAAGAGTCGAGTGACTCGCTCAAAGGTGTAACAATAAATGTTGTACCTGTTCGAGAGTATGTTGAAAATGAAGTCGCACCGCATATAATCGGAACAGTCGGGCCGATTTATGCCGAAGATTGGGAAGACTATAAGGCAAAGGGTTATGCCCTTGACGCACGAGTAGGTAAATCTGGTGTTGAACTTGCGTTTGAAGAGTATTTAAAGGGAACAGACGGTGTAAATCGTATTGTGAAAAATGACGATGGAAGTATTGAAACAATCGTTGAAAAAGAGGCGATACCGGGCAATACTGTAATGTTGTCAATAGACCTTGACCTTCAAAAAACTGCACAAAAAGGTCTTCAACAGGTAATTATGGATATAAATAAGACTTCGCCAACTGCAAATGCAGGTGCGATTGTTGCCGTGAATGTTCATACAGGCGATATACTTGCGAGCGCAACGTATCCGTCATATACAATGGAAGAATACGAAAAAGATTACGATAAACTTCTTGATAATAGCGCAAAACCTTTGTTTAATCGTGCTTTTGATGGTACGTATCAGCCTGGTTCAACTTTCAAACCGGCAATCGGCTCTATCGGACTAACACTTGATAAAATCACCAAAGACGAAACTATAAGTTGTTCGGGTATATACGAGTATGGCGGAATGAAGTTCGGTTGTATGGGTGTCCATGGCTCGGAAACTGTTGTCGAAGCGTTGTCAATATCGTGTAACTCGTTCTTCTATGAACTCGGTAACAGACTCGGTATAACAAATATGAATACCTATTGTCGCAGATTGGGACTTGGTGTGAAAACAGGTGTTGAGATTGGCGAATCGAGTGGTGTTTTGTCTGGCCCTGAATATGCGGCAGAAATAAACCAACCGTGGTACGGCGGTGATACAATTCAGTCTGCGATTGGTCAGTTGTATAACCTTTTCACACCGCTTCAACTTGCAACATATACCGCAACAATCGCAAATGGCGGTACAAGATACAAAACAAGACTTTTAAATCAGGTTAAATCATACGATTTATCCCACACAGTAAAAGATAGCACACCCGAAGTTGCGGCTCAAACCGAACTTTCAAAAGATGCACTTGATACTGTAAAAAGAGGTATGTTGTCTGCCGCACTCGATGGTACTGCGGCAAGCGTATTTGGTGACTATTCTATCGAGGTTGGTGGTAAAACAGGTACCGCACAGAACCTTGGTGATGACCATGGTGTATTCATCTCATTCGCTCCGTATTCCGACCCCGAAATCGCAGTTGCTATCGTTGTAGAACACGGTTTGCACGGATATACGTGCGCTCCTGCCGTTAAAGCAATCTACGATTCATATTTCTTCTCAAAGGTCAGAACAGCGAGTGTAACGCAGGTTGATACGTTGAAATAACAATATTTTCACTAAATTTTAGAAAAATATTTGACAGTTAGTTGTTTATATGTTATAATAACCACGATAAAGTATATGGAGGTGTATTGAGTGGGCAGAGTTACAGTTGTAACATCGGGCAAAGGCGGTGTCGGAAAGTCAACAGTTAGTGTTTTTCTCGGCAGAGCATTGAGCGCACTCGATAAATCGGTAGTCTTAGTTGAACTTGATTCGGGACTTCGCACACTTGATATACTTACAGATATGTCAAAAAGTGTCCTTTTTGATATAAGTGATATCGTAGAAGGTCGTTGCTCGGTCGCACAGGCAGTTGTTCCCGTGATTGGTGAAGAAAAGTTGTTTTTGCTTCCGGCCGCATCATTTTATAATACCGAAACAGATTTTGAAAAGCTAAATAA
>CADBMQ010000136.1 GCA_902795765.1 Oscillospiraceae bacterium
CGAAAAACGATTGAACACGAAAATCCAACGGATTGCGAGTATCGTCAACGCAAGGATAGCCACGCTCAAAAGCACAACCAAAATTGTGTTTGCCTTAATGAAGTCGCTGATAAATTCGGGCAATGTCAAAGTTGAAACGATGCCTGTAACAGGGAGTGCCTGTGTTAGTGGCAAAAGCAAAAGCAACACAAAAATCATACCGAAATTTCTCGACAATATCATCTTTTTAGCCGACATAACAGCAGAGCCCATAAGCTTGCCGACTGTCACTCTCGACTGCGCTTTTGATTTATGAATTGCCGTTACAATTCCCGAAATTTCTATATAATTGAAAACTGCCGCCAACAAAATCACAACAACTGCAACTACCCAAGTTGACGGGCTTTTCAAATAAGTGCCGAGCGTGTCGTTGCCGATATAATCAATTCCTACAACTTTCAGCGACAACACGAACACACCCCAAGCCACAGGGACTACGAGAGTTACTAAAAGTACTTTGACAAGCAAATCAAAAAGAATAATCGGTTTAAAATTGGGTTTTAGCAAACCAAGCGTCTTTTTAAACATAAATTACCTCACTCAAAAAATTTGCGAAACGGAAGTCTGTCTTTAAAATCAAAAATCTTATCGTAAAATTTCGAGAACACTCCGATAAGCACACCGTTCAAAACTGCCGTGACAAATGTTCCGACATGGACTCCCTTAAATGTCCCAAATCCGAAAAACAAAAAAGACATAATGACACTAACTATACAACTCGTCACATCATATCCGATTTTGAAACGATTTATGTTGATTTTGAACTTACCCAACAGCTCTTTTACAAAAAGCTCGTACGCTTCGGGTGAGATATACGACCTGAAAAACAACGCAATCGCACTTGCATTGATAATCATTCCGAGCGCAAAATACACAACTTTAATCGGGAATGACGGAGTTGGAAACAAATCAACTATCCACATAGCGCCGTCAAGTGCTAATCCGTATAAAACGGCAGTCACAAACGAGAAAAAGTAGCCGAATTTAACTTTGCGCATAATTATTATAATTGCAATAATCAAAACTGCCTGCAATGTATATTCTGCCATGCCGAAACTGAAAAACGGCAGATATTGCGAAACTTTCAGATGAAGAATGTATGCAGGGGCAACGACCATTGACATACCAAACTCGGTACACTCCATAAGCGCCGTGCCAAATGCAAGTGTTAATATACCGAAAACATAGGCAAGTTCATTATAAAATGTACGTTTTTTCATATTTCCTCCAAAAATAAAGACACCCTGGAAACAGAGTGCCTTCAATTAGTTGTGCGAATTATTCCTCTTCGGAGGCAATTTCAGGGTTGATTGTAGTAATCTGACGTTGCTGACGAAGAGCCGAGCGAGTTTTACGCAACTCGTTTACGCTTTCCATCATACTGTCGTCTGCTTTTGCCATAATATCGTCAACAAAATCCTGAGCTGCTTTACGCATTTCAAGAGATTTTGCATTAGCAGCATTGATCATTTCAGTAGCCTTAGCCTGTGCCAAGCGAGTAATCTCCTCTTGTGCAACCAAAGCACGAGCTCTTTCCTCTGCTGCTTTGATGATTGACTCTGCTTCACGTTTTGCGTTATTGACAATGTCTGTGCGATCGCTCAAAACGTTGTTAGCCTGTTTGATTTCCTGCGGTATGTTAAGACGGATATCGTCAACTATTGCTCTGACATTGTCTGTTACAATAATTGATCTTCCTCCAAAAAATTTGGTGCTGCTTTCAAGCACGTCTTCGAGTTCGTCAAGCAATTCTTCAATGTTCATCTTCAATATTCACCTTTCCTGCTAAATCTTTCAATTATATCCTTTGATAAACATTCCGGCACAAAATCCGAAATGTCCCCACCCATTCTTGCGACTTCTCGCACAACCGATGAACTGAGATACATATTCTCTGCTCTCGTTGTGAAAAAAACCGTTTCTGCTTCGGGATATAGTTTTTTATTTGTTAGCGCCATCTGGAATTCATATTCAAAGTCAGATACCGCCCGAAGCCCTTTAACAATCGCTTTTGCGCCTTTAATTCGCACAAAATCAGCGAGCAATCCATCGTATGCCTCAACTGAAACGTTAGGAATATCTTTTGTGGATTTCTTAATCATTTCAACTCGCTCTTCCGCCGTGAAAATCGGCGTTTTTGCGGAGTTCATCATCACAACCACGATTACGTGGTCGAACGTCGAACAGGCACGACGTATTATATCAATATGACCGAGCGTTACAGGGTCGAAACTGCCCGGGCACACTGCCGTAATC
>CADBMQ010000137.1 GCA_902795765.1 Oscillospiraceae bacterium
GTTTTTTTATTATTTAATCGAAAAAAATTGATTTTTCTTTACATATCAAGCAATTTATGATATAATGTTATGGTATTTTAATGGTATAATTCATATTTTTCATTGTTTTAATTAAAAAAGTGTTTACATTTTTTATTATTAAATTTGGTAAAATGATTCAGTAATTATTATATGGAGGGACAATGCTATGATAGAGGTAAAAAACCTCACAAAAAAATATGGAAATCATACTGCTGTTGATGATATTTCTTTCACGGTTGATGACGGTGAAATTTTAGGTTTTTTAGGTCCAAATGGCGCTGGTAAATCAACAACTATGAATATTTTAACAGGATATTTATCTGCTACATCAGGCAGTTGCAGTATAAATGGATTTGATATATTATCTAATGCCTTTGAAGCTAAGAAAAGACTTGGCTACTTACCTGAGCAACCACCTCTTTATCTTGATATGACTGTAAAAGAATATTTAAATTTTGTTTATGATTTGCGAAAGGTTAAAATGCCTCGTGGACCACATATAGAAGAAATCTGCAAACTTGTTAAGATCAAAGATGTGTATCATAGACTTATAAAAAACCTGTCAAAAGGTTATCGTCAGCGTGTTGGTATTGCACAAGCTCTTATTGGGAATCCTCGTGTTCTAATTCTTGACGAGCCGACTGTTGGTCTTGATCCGAAGCAGATTATTGAGATACGAAACCTTATAAGAAATCTTGGAAAAACTCATACCGTTATTTTAAGTTCTCACATTCTTTCGGAAATTCAAGCAGTATGTAACCGAGTTGTTGTTATAAACAAAGGAAAAATCATAGCCAATGATACTCCTGAGTCACTCTCTGCAAATCTTTCAAATGATCATTCTCTTTCAATTATTGTAAAAGCACCAAAAGAGAGAGTACTTGAAGGACTTAAAGCAGTTCCAGGTATGAAATCAGCACAATATGTTAGAGCTATTAGTGAAGATGTAAATGAGTTTGTTATTGATCCTATAATGGGTTATGACATTAGAGAAAATGTTTTCAAACTTATGAGTGCTGCTAATTGGCCGATTTTGCAAATGAAGAGCAACGAGTTAACACTTGAAGATATATTCTTGCGTTTGACTGATGAAAGCGAACGGGGATTGCATTATGAAAATGTTCTAAAAAACGCATCAAAGATAGAGGAGGTAGCAGACGATGAAAGCAATAATTAAGCGAGAAATAAAGTCTTATTTCACATCTCCGGCAGGATATGTAGTCCTTGCTGTGATGACAGCGGCTGTTTGCTATTTCTTTACATCATTATTCTCAACAGGCTACGCCGACACAACATACGTTTTCAGTTATATTTCGATTTTTGCGCTTGTTATGATACCTATTTTGACAATGCGACTTTTCTCCGAAGAAAAAATGAAAAAAACAGATCAACTTTTGCTCACATCTCCTGTTAGCATCGGTTCAATTGTGCTTGGTAAATTCTTTGCAGCACTTATGTTTTTCTCGATTTTCCTTGTTGAAACATTGATATTCAATTTAGTATATATAATTTTTGGTGCAAGTATTGATTGGATGGTTTATCTCGGAAATGTTGTTGGTATGATTTTGTTTTCTGCATCATTTATTTCGATTGGCTTGTTTATCAGCGTTTTGACCGAAAGTCAGGTTGTTGCCGCAATTTTGAGTATTGCTATCAACTTAATCATTCTCTTGTTTGATAGTTTCATTCCATCAATAATTGACAATTCAGTTGTAACCAAAATATGTGAGTGGTTTGCATTCAACCAAAGATACCAAAAATTTACACAGGGTATTTTCGCACTTGATAATTTCATTTTCTTTATTAGTGTTATCGCAGTATTTTTGTTCCTTACGACTCGTGTTATCGATCGTAAGAGATGGGCGTAAAGGAGGAAGTTTTTATGAATAAAGATAATACAAAAACACCATTTTATAAAAAGCCTTCTTTTAAATACAGTTCACTTGCAACAGCACTCATCGCAATTTTTATTGCAGCGATTATAGGTTTAAATGTTCTTGCGACATTTGTGGCTGAGCGTATTCCAGTTGACATTGACCTCACATCGGCAGGTAATTATTCAATTTCCGAAGAAAATCAGAAAGTTGTTGAATCTATTGGCAAACCTGTTAAAATAATCTTTACAACAAGCGAAGATTACTATGCTAATGGTAGTTTTTATCAAAGTTTACAGGCATCGGGATATGTTGATACAACCGGTGGTAAATATATGAAGCAGACTGTTGAACTTATGAAAAACTACGCAAAACTCAATAACAATATTTCTGTTGAATTTGTTGATGCAACAACACCAGCATTTGACACATATCGTGAGAAATTTGCCGAGTATATGAGTACAATTAGTTATGGCGAC
Organism: Oscillospiraceae bacterium; assembly: GCA_902795765.1. Lineage (GTDB taxonomy): Bacteria > Bacillota > Clostridia > Oscillospirales > Acutalibacteraceae > RUG14109. The sequence continues at coordinate 2,375 of CADBMQ010000137.1, forward strand.
ATTATTGTATATTGTGAAAAGACAAATAAGCATAAGTTTTTAAGCACAAAAGATCTCTATAAATCGGAAAGTGCGGATGATGGTTCATCTCTTTATGGTGCTACAACCTATGCTATAACAGGCTCGAATGTTGAGACAACTGTCACATCAGCACTCGACTATACTACTGCTGATAAAACTGATGTTGTTACAATTATTACAGGATACAACTCTGCTGATACAAGTACATTGCAAAAAGTTCTTGCGGATAATAATTTTGATGTTAAGACTATCGAAAATCTTATGAAAGATAGTATTCCTGAAAACACAGATATTATTGTTTTGGCAGGACCGACTGATGATTTAACGCTTGACGAAGTAAAGAAAATTGACACTTTCTTGGAGAATGGTGGAAAGCATGGCAAAAATATGCTTTATTTCGGTTCAACCGCTCAGCTTAACACTCCTAATATTGATGCCTTGCTTTTGGATTGGGGAATTAAGTTTGAAAAAGGTTCTGTATATGAAACTGACGAAAACTATGCAATTTCTTCAGATGACGGATATAATACTGCTATGATGATTAAACTTTCTGATTCAGACGCAGCAAGTGATATTGCATCTGACTACCAAAACAGTGAATTTGTAGGTGGAGCAATGCGTCCTATGTCTGTTGCATTTAGCGAAAACGGAAAGTACCATACTTTTGAAATGTTTAAAACATCTGACAGTACAACAATAATGCCAAATGGTGTGGCAGAAGGTTGGAAACCTTCATCTGATGCTAAAAAGCAGTCATATTCTGCTATGATTTTGTCTGTCTATGTTACAGGCGATAAGGATAAAGATGGCGAAGAAATTCGTTCAAATGTGTGTGCTGTGGCAGGTTACGAATGTGTTGAATGGTCGGCTTACTATAACACACTAAAAACAAACAACGTTCTTATCAGCACTCTAAATAAAATGGTTAAACGTGATGAGAATGCTTTTGTTTTTGATAGCAAAGAAATCAATACAAGCACTATCACAGTAACAGAATCTCAAATTACTACCGTTAAGATAATTTTCTGGTCAATTCCTGTTATTATCATTGCAATCGGTGTGTTTGTTTACATTAGGAGGAATAGAAGATAATGGATGAAAATAAAAAGCCATTAGATGAAAAGCCTCTTATAATCGAAAATTCCACCATTTTTTCTGAAAACACAGAAACAGATACAGATAATATTCCAAAAAACTCAAAAGGTTATGGCAAAACAATCGCATTGCTTGTGTCAATTTGCGTTGTAATTGCCGTTGCAATTACATGCACTTTGCTTTTTTGGGACGTGCCGACTGATAATAACTCTTCGTCTTCATCAACCAATGAAGGGATAGTTATTATAAAAGAAGATGTTTCTGCAAATACTGTTAGTGTAAAAAATCCGAAATCGCAGTATTCTTTTAAAAAGACGAAACAAACTGTGACAGAAGTGCCAACTTCTAATGACGGAACAACTCAAAAAGCAATTTCAACTGAAAAAGATGTTTATCTTATTCAAGGCTATGATAAGTATAATATGGATTCAGAATTAACAACCGCGCTTGTTGAAGAAATGTTGCCTTTGACTGCTTCTCAAAAGGTTACAGGTACATGGACAGATAGCGAACTCGGTCTTGATAATCCTATAATCACAGTGAAAATTGATGATATTACGCTATCAATCGGAAAATCGAGTGGTATGAGTGATATGCACTATTGCAAGGTAAGTGGCGATGATAATCGTTATTTACTTGCGAATGAGTTGTGTGAAAATCTTATGCAAACTCCGTCTGATTTTGTTAATCTCGAAGCGATTTCTGCATTGAAAGAAAGCGATTATCCAAATTCTTTTCAGAACGGGTCGCTTGTTGATTTTGATTATATAAATATTTCGGGAAATCAGTTTGGAAATACAATCACAATTAAAACTTTGTTTAATGTTGGAGATATAAGTTCATTTGCTGTAACACAACCTAAAAGTTTTTATGCAGATATGAATATGGTTTCAAAACTTGTTGAGCCGTTTGCAAGTGGATTTAATGCGACAGGTTGTTACGAATTGGTTGATGATAAAACCGATTTGAGCAAATATGGTCTTGATAAACCGCAGTATATCTATGATTATTCATTTGAGGGCAAAAAGTTTAAAATCTCAATTTCAAAACTTGGAGTTGTAGATAAAGGCGTTTATGCTTTACGAGTAAATGACGGAAATATTATTTATAAAATAAATGCCGACTCTATCGAATTTTTAATTGATAATGTTGATGATCTTCGCTCAACTGTATTGTTCTCATTTATGATTAAAGATGTAAATACATTTACAGTAAATTACGGAAATACTACACATCAGTACAATATTAGTATGGAAGATGCAAAAGACGACAAAGGAAGCTCTATTCAAAAAACTATTGTTAAAAGCACTGACGGCAAGACATTAGATGCAGAAAGTTTGCAGAACATCTATCTTGCTCTTGCTAATATTTCGCCAAGTTCATATACGGAAAGTGGCGCAGAAAACACCAATCCTGCTTATATGACAATTACTCTTAAA
>CADBMQ010000138.1 GCA_902795765.1 Oscillospiraceae bacterium
AGTTATCGAAATGGAATTCGAGGAAAAACCCGAATATTGCTTCTGCTCGTACTATCCGCAGTTCAATGGCGGTCGAGTTTTCATCGATAAACGAATTTAACTAAAAAGTGAAACGGCTGGGGTGTCCCAGCCGTTTTTTGTTATACGTTAATTATCAGAAGAACTTGCGTTCGAGAATGTCGGCTGCTTGCCAAACAAGCTCGGCGCACGGACGCTTGTGATAATACTGCTCGGTGCGTTCACTCGGAGTCGGCTCCGTCTTGTTGCCGTCACGGTCAAGCCCGAGCAACTCACGGCAGACGATACTGCCGTTCTCTGCCTTGTACTCGTTAGCGAGTTCCTGCACAAGTTTGTACTGTGCCGCTTTTTCGGTTGTATTTTTCGGTTCATAGGCATCTCTCATCATACCCTCAACCATAGCCATACCGCTAACTGCACCGCAAACTTCTCTCATTCTGCCGATGCCACCACCAAACGGAGCGCTTATGCGTTGTGCCGTCGTCAAATCGAGTCCAATATCATCGGCAAACGCCATAACAACTGCCTGTGCGCAGTTATATCCGTCCAAAAAATACTGTTTCGCCTTATCTGCTCTGCTCATAAAATCTTCCTCTCTAAAAAAGCCGTCATTTTCGGACGGCTTTAATAATTAGTGCTTAATAAGACTCTCGCCTGTCATCTGAGCAGGCTTTTCAACGCCCATAACATCAAGCATTGTCGGAGAAATATCGCAAAGTCTGCCACCCTCACGAAGTTCGCAATCCTTACCCACAACGATAAACGGAACGGGGAAGGTTGTGTGAGCAGTAAACGGCTCTGCGCCGTCGCTCATCTTATCTGCGTTACCATGGTCGGCTGTGATGAATGCGACACCACCCATTTCGAGAGTTGCATTAACAACATCGCCAACACACTCATCAACAACTTCAACCGCTTTAACTGCTGCATCGAACACACCTGTATGTCCAACCATATCGCAGTTTGCGAAATTGAGGATAACTGCGTCATACTCGCCGCTCTTAATCTTCTCGACAACAGCGTCACGAACCTTGTATGCACTCATTTCAGGCATAAGGTCGAATGTTGCAACATCGGGAGTCGGGATAAGAACTCTGTCTTCGCCGTCAAACTTAACCTCTTCGCCACCGTTATAGAAGAAAGTAACGTGAGCGTATTTGGTTGTTTCAGCAATACGAAGTTGAGTTTTGCCCGATTTAGCAAGTACTTCGCCCATTGTCATTGTAAGAGCCTCGGGTTTGAATGCAACTTCAACATTCGGCATTGTTGCATCATACTCGGTCATACAAACGAACTTAATCGGCAATGCGCCACGAGTACGCTCGAAGCCTGTAAACTCGGGGTCTACGATAGCACGAGTCATCTCACGAGCACGATCGGGGCGGAAGTTGAAGAAGATAAAGCTGTCGCCGTCTGCAATGCCTTTATAGTCGCCGATAACTGTCGGGATAACGAACTCATCTGTAAGATTTTTGCCGTCACCGTCGATAGTTTCATAAGACTTTTCAACATATTTTTTAGCACAATCAGCTTTGTTGCCCTCGCCCGAAACAATTGCGTCATAAGCGAGTTTAACTCTGCCCCATTGAGTGTCACGGTCCATACCGTAGTATCTACCTGCAACTGTTGCGATTTTGCCGACACCGATTTCGCCACACTTATTATACAACTGCTCAACGAAGCCAACGCCCGAAGTCGGGGAAACGTCTCTTCCGTCAAGCAAACAGTGAACATAAACGTTTTCAACACCGTTTTTCTTTGCCATTTCGAGCAAAGCAAAAAGGTGAGTCAAGTGCGAATGGACACCACCGTCAGACAAAAGACCGCACAAATGCAATGCCTTGCCACGAGCGTTTTCCATTGTTGCTTTAAGTGTTTCGTTCTCGAAAAAGTCGCCATCTGTAATCGACTTTGTGATGCGAGTGAGTTCCTGATAAACAACTCGACCTGCACCGATATTGGTATGACCAACCTCGGAGTTACCCATCTGACCGTCGGGCAAGCCAACGTTCATACCCGAAGCACCGATTTGAGTATTCGGGCATTCAGCGAAATATTTATCAAGGTTGGGCTTTTTTGCAGAGTAAACTGCGTTACCCTCGTTGGACGGGTTCATACCAAAGCCGTCCATAATAATCAAAACGTTAGGTTTTTTCATTTAAATTCTCCTAAATTAGCCGTTTGTTGCTGCATTTACGATAACAGAGAAGTCCTCTGCTTTGAGTGATGCGCCACCGATAAGACCACCGTCTACATCAGGTTGTGCAACGAGTTCAGCCGCATTTTTAGCGTTCATTGAACCGCCGTACTGAATTGTAGTAGCCTCTGCAGCTTCGTCGCCATAGAGCGAAGCGATTGTTGCACGGATAACTGCGCAAACTTCGTTAGCCTGTTCAGCAGTAGCAGTTTTACCTGTACCGATAGCCCAAACCGGCTCGTATGCGATAACAACTTTCTTCATCTGCTCAGCAGAAACGCCGAGAAGAGCGATTTTTGTTTGCATAGCAACCAATTCAGCAGTGATGCCCTGCTCACGCTCTGTGAGTTGTTCGCCAACGCAAACAATTGCAGTAAGACCTGCATCGAGAGCAGCACGAGTTCTCTTATTAACAGTTTCGTCTGTCTCACCAAAGTATTGTCTTCTCTCTGAGTGACCAATGATAACATATTCAACACCGAGTTCGTTGAGCATATCTGCGCTGATTTCGCCTGTGAAAGCACCCGATTTCTCGAAGTGAACGTTTTCTGCACCGATTGCGATGTTGCTACCCTTTGCAGCTTCGATTGCAGCAGGAATGTCAACATACGGAACGCAAAGTACAACTTTGCAACTTGCATCTGCAACCTTTGGCTTCATCTCGTTGATGAGAGCAGTTGTCTGCGACGGGGTGTTGTTCATTTTCCAGTTACCCGCAATAATTGCGGCTCTTTTTGCCTTATTCATTTTAAAAGTCTCCTTAAAAATTTATTTTTTCGGAAATTATCCCGCATCTTTCAATGCGGGATAATCAGTTTTTGAAAAATTATTTATCGTTCATTGCAGCGATACCCGGAAGTTCCTTACCTTCGAGGAATTCGAGTGATGCGCCGCCGCCTGTTGAGATGTGGCTCATCTTAGCGCCGAAACCGAGAGTGTTAACAGCAGCAGCACTGTCGCCACCACCGATGATTGTTGTAGCGTCTGTTTCTGCGAGTGCTTTTGCAACTGCGATTGTACCCTTTGCAAGAGTCGGGTTCTCGAACACGCCCATCGGGCCGTTCCAAACAACTGTTTTTGCGTTCTTAACTTCGTTTGCGAAGAGTTCAGCAGTCTTTTCGCCGATGTCAAGGCTCATCATATCGTCCGGAATCTTGTCAGCGTCAACTGTCTGAACATCGATGTCGCCATCAATCGGATCGGGGAATGACTTAGCGATTACGCAGTCAACGGGCAACAAAATTTTAACGCCCTTTTCCTCTGCCTTTTTGAGCATATCTTTACAATAGTCGATCTTCTCTTCGTCGAGAAGTGATGTGCCAACGCCATAGCCCTTTGCTTTGAGGAATGTGTATGACATACCGCCACCGATGATAAGAGTATCTGCTTTATTGAGCAAGTTTTCGATAACTGAAAGTTTATCTGCAACCTTTGCACCGCCGAGGATTGTAACGAACGGGCGAACGGGGTTTTCAACAGCACCGCCAAGGTATTTGATTTCTTTCTGTACAAGGTAACCAACAACTGCTTCGTCAACATAAGATGCTACGCCAACAGTTGAGCAGTGTGCTCTGTGAACAGCACCGAAAGCATCGTTTACAAAGATGTCAGCGAGCTCGCCAAGTTCTTTGCTGAGTGCTTCGCCGTTTTTAGTTTCTTCTGCTCTGTAACGAGTGTTCTGCAAAAGAACAACTTCGCCGTCTTTCATTTCAGCAACAGCTTTCTTTG
>CADBMQ010000139.1 GCA_902795765.1 Oscillospiraceae bacterium
ACAAAACCGACTTCGTTGTTGTTATAAATCAGTTGACCGAGTTCATCAGCAACACAAAACATAACTGCCGCACACCCGAAAGAGAGTTTTGTTGTCACAAAAACGGCACGTTCAACTCGTGAGCGGATAACATTTTCGCTCTCTCCTGCGAGTTTTGGTATCATCAGCGAAGATACGGCAGAAAGCACAGCAGACGGGAATAGCATAATCGGCAAAGCCATCGCACGAACGGTGCCGAAATGTGCAAGTGCGACAGAGCGAGAAGCGTAGTGACGAGTTAGTGAGTTCGGCGTTACAATGCTTTCTGCGGTACGCAAAATCGAGTTTCCAAGCCGACTCGCACCAATCGGAACACCAATTCTCGCAATCTCACGACCTACTTTATTGCTGCCGCCAAAAGACGAATTTTTGCAGTCAATTCGCCAAAGCGGAACGATGAGAATGCAAGATGATATTTCTGCAACGGTATCGCCAAAAAACACAAATGAGCAACAAATTGAAATGTCGTTGTCGGCAAAATTCGTCAGCGTAAACATAACGACTGCAATTCTGATAATCTGCTCAAAAAGTTGAACATTTGACGGTGGAAGTGTGCGTTGCTTTGACGCAAACCAACCCTTGCAACACGCAGAAACCGCCATAAACGGAAGCGAAAATGAGAGTATTCGAACCGCCTCAACGCATCGCATATCCCCGATAATTCTGCCGATTAAATCAGACAAAATAAAACTGCCAAATCCGACAGCTCCCGACAAGCAAACTGCCGAGCAAATTGCAACACGCATAACTGCCCGATTGTTTAATTTTTTCTCTGCCAGAAGCCTTGTAACTGCCATAGATAAACCGATATTTATAGCACCGGTCAGTAGCATATAAATCGAAAAAACCTGTTGATAAAGTCCTGTACATTCAGCACCAATACGGCGTTGGAGAATTATTTTAAATCCCATTCCAAGCACACGAAGCCCAACGCTGTAAACAGATAAAATAACCGTATTTTTTACAAAGAGCGAGATTTTCATGGACGGCTTATTCCGTTTTCAACTCCTTCATAAATTGACGCAAGCTCATACCATGTCAGCGGTCCGACAGTACCCGAAACGGGAATACCATACACCTCTTGAAAAATACGAACTGCGTTTTGCGTTTGCATATCAAATCTGCCGTTCACATTAACTTTCGGCACAACAGTATAAACATCGGCGGCATAGTTTATGTATGTCTGCAAATAGCGAACGCTCTCTCCTGTCGAGCCGAGTCGCAAAATTTGACCGGGGAACTGACGAAGCCCCGTAGGTGTATATGGATAATCACGAACCACACCGAGATATGCGTTGTAAAGTGCATTCCAGGTTTGTTCACCTGCAATGCCGTCCTCTTGCAGACCGAAAGTTCGTTGAACTGCTCGTACAGAGTTTTCAGTTCTCTCGCCGTAAATTCCATCGGGAGTTATCGTCGGGATAGTCGGGTAGTAGTCGCCAACCTTCTGCAAATAATATTGCAACGAGCGAACACCAAGTCCCGTATCCCCACGACGAAGAGGTCGGGAATATTGTTGTTCGAGCTCTTCGGGGGTAATTCCCTCGGAATTGAGTTCGCTGAGTCGCTTGACTGCGTTGAAAATGTAGATAATACGATACCATGTTGCCTTGCCGACAATACCGTCTGCATTAAGCGAAAAAATCTGTTGAAACTTGCGAACTGCCGACTCAGTCACATTATCAAACACACCGTCAATCGACTCAATTTTCGGTATGCTCGGGTAGTTTGTGCTTATTCTATTAAGCCAAAACTGAATAAGTCGCACATTGCCACCCGTACTGCCAACAGAAAGCGGATAGCCGGGATACGATGCAACATTCGGGCGAACATCAACTCCACGCACAAGCTCAATATTGTCGCCGTAGTAATACTGCAAAATCTCAAAAGGTGTGAGTCCACGATTTGCAAGTGTGACCGTACCCCATTGCGACAGACCCGGGCAAGTGACAGTTGTTCCGTTGCAGTAGGCAGTGAAAAGTGGTTGCACCTCTCCCTCACGAACAATATACGAGTCAAAAATCTCGTCAACAATTTTCGAAATATTCTCGTATATCTCTCTGCCAGGAGTAAACGCTTGATCGGTGTAGGTTGACGAAGTTATGTCAAAATCATACCCTCTGCTCGGGTAGTATTCGGTGAAAATGCGATTGAGTGCAAACGAAAGTTGAGCGTAAATATTCGCTCTGATTGCCGATTCGGGCCAAGTCGGGTAAATCTCACTTGACGCAACATTCTTGATGTATTCGGGAAAAGGCAACGTAATATTCTCGGCATTTGAAGACGGAGGACCCAAATGAACGGTTATGTATTCGGGAATAAACGGAACTGCCAAAATAAAAACTCCTTTCGCTTAAAGATTGTTTTGGCTCTCTTCATCGTAAGTTATAATTCCGTCACCCTCGTAGTTTTCGGGCAGGGGAATTAGTCCCAACTTTTGAAGAGAAGTCTGCTTGTCGAAAATGGGAACGTTTTCGTTTATGATGGTGTAAAATCCGTCCTTGTGACTTTCAAGTGTGTATGTTGCGAAAGCAGGAGTTTCCGACTGCGGTTCAAGTGAGAGATACGCAGGTCTTGTCGGCAAATTCAACGGCTCAATCTCACCCGATTCGTCAGTTGTAGCCTCTGCAACAAACTTTTCTTCTCCCGTCTGCTCGTCTTTCAGCGTAACTCTAATCAAAACATCTTTTTCGGGAAATGCTTCCTTGCCACTAAATGCCCGAACTTTCAAAATCCCCATTCCCGAAAGTTCGTTGTTGTCGCTTGGCTTGTCGTCAACATCGGGTTCAGGCTCACTCTCACAAACATCGCAAAATCGAGAACGCTCTGCCATTTTCATCGACTCTTCGCTATACTTTTTAATAAGTTCGTTAATATCCATAAAAAACACCCTTTCAGTCTAATATATAAAACAGTGGTCAAGTTAATACCCGAACCCACTCGTTTTCTTTGGAGTTTTTGACAACCTTGCTTCGGTATGATGATAAAAGCCGAACAATATCGTAAACATCAACCCAAATTTCGTTGTTCGAGTCTTTTTGGCTCTCGTCAAAAATAAGTTCAAGTCCGAAATGCAGATGAGGCTTCTGCATTCCGTTGTAGTCTTCCTCGTCACTATATCCCGTCATACCCATATATCCGATAACATCTCCTGCCCGAACTTGCATACCCTCTTTAAGTCCGTTGACATAAGGATGACCTTTGCGAAGATGAGCGTAATAGTAATATCGTTTGCCGTCAAAACTGCGTATACCGAGTCGCCAACCGCCGTATCTGTTCCAACCCATCTGCTCGACAATGCCACTCTCGACTGCGACAAGCGGAGTGCCGACCGAACCCATTAAATCGTTGCCGAGATGCCGTCTGCTGAAACCATACGAGCGAGAAACACCGAAATCGTCCGAATGTGTGTATGAAAAACCACGAGCCACAGGAGAGAATGCACAGACATTTCGCTTTTTACCCTCGCCCGAAACAATCCCACCTAAAACGGCATTGTACGCATCAAAATAGTAGCCGTAGTATCCAAGAGTAGATGTGATGCTCTCGATAGTTTCTCCGTTTTTCAGCCGTTCGGCAGTCTTGTCGATGTCGGCATACTTCTTGTCTTGAAACTTACCGCCATTCTTACAAGCAGAAACTGCGAGCAGTTCAATCCAGTTATATTTCCCACCCGACTTTAAATCATAGTCGAGTGCCTGTTTCATCGCAGTATAAGATACACCAAAGTCAACCCACTTAATAAACCTTGCGCCACCAACTGTACTGACCGCATAAAGCTCGGTTTCACTCGGCAAAACGGCACACAAAATAATAGCCAAACAGAGCAGTAAACTTATAATAATGATAAAAAAACTCTTTTTTATATGAAAATGAGCCAAAAAACCACTCCACAAAAGAAAAAATTAACTCTTTTTTAAAATATATTTGCAAAAATGTGCTATAATTACTATAATTAGTATATAAGGAGGATTAAAATGAACTTTCTATATAAAGTCAGCGAGTTTATGCGTGGCAGATACGGACTTGATTCGCTTAGCTTCTTTTTGTTGATACTTTCGTTTGTAGTGAGTTTGATTATGACTTTTATTTTCAGACTCGATATGTATGCGTGGCCGAGATTGTTTGTCTATGCGCTGATTGGTATTGTGTTGTGGCGAAGTCTATCTCGCAATGTTGAGAGCCGACGCCGTGAGAACGAGTTTTTTCAAAAACTCACAAAGCCGTTTCGCAAAGGCAGTCAGCAAAGCAATCCGAATGGTTATGATAACGGAATGTATCAAACTACATTCAAAGAAACAACACCGAGCAGGGATACAAAAAATTACAAGTATTTGAAGTGTCCCGAATGTTCGGCACAGTTGCGTGTTCCGAAAGGCAAGGGTAAAATCAATGTGACCTGCCCGAAATGCAGAGCAAAGTTTAAATCAAAATCGTAGGTTTAAATTTATATAAAGTTTACAGAAAAAGCATTTCATCGTTGACAATTCAACAATAATACAATATAATAGATAAAAGAAGATAAAATATAAAAGGGGATTTATTATGGTTGCCCGTTTTGAAAAATTTTCACTTTTAATATCTGAACTTTCACGT
>CADBMQ010000140.1 GCA_902795765.1 Oscillospiraceae bacterium
CATCTGTTTATCAACAACGTTATCAGCAATCTCGACAGTCTGACGGCTTAAGGTGAGCAGGAAGTTCACTTGTAAATCTGCCACCATCAGCAAATCCCCACAAAAGTTCGGCGTCCGTACCATTTTCAGCAATTCTGATAATACCAAGATTGTTTTCGGGATCTCCCTTTACGTTTTTAAAATACTTTCCCGTACCTGTTACAATAAAAATTTTGCCTGTAAGTTTTGTAGCGTCAAAACCGAGAGGTATTTTGCGAATTACATTCGACTCATCAAGATATTGATAAACCTCATCAGCGTCAAGCATATAACTGATATTACCGCCATTGCGTTCGTCCCAACCCAAACGGTACATATTTGCAGTTGTATCTTGCATCTCTTTGACAAAAGGTGCATCAAATATATTTTTCATTATTTTCTTGCCTCCAAAACATTTTTTCGTAATCCTTAACTTGTGAGAGATAATCAACATCGACATTCTCACGGTGCAGATACTCGTTCCAAACATCACCGAGCGGTGCGGTTTTGAGTTCTTCTTGCATAACCATAAGCGAAGTCAAATCATTTTGCTCTTGAAGCTCTTTCAAATTAGTAGGAAGAAGCAAAGCATAAAGCAAAGCTTTTTGCACGCTTCTAACACCTGTAATCCAGGCACTAATTCGGTTGATAGACGCATCAAAATAATCGGTAGCAATAAACACACGGTCAAGAGCGTCGTTTAACACAATTTCCTTTGCAATTTCTTTTGTTTCATCATCAAAAAGAACAACGTGGTCGCTGTCCCATCTAACAGGACGGGTTATGTGAAGTGCGATCTTTTCGTTGAAGAGAAGAAGCGATGAAATTTTGTCGCTCACCATCTCGGTCGGGTGATAGTGACCGTTGTCCATAAGTGGTGTGATACCTGCTTTCGCAGAATATGAGAGACAGAATTCAGATGAGCCGACAGTATAACTTTCAAGCCCTATTCCAAAAACTTTCGATTCCAAAGTGATATAAACCTTTGATTTGTCATAAGGAGTGGAAAGTATTTCATCAAGCGACTTTTTGTATCTTGCTCTCGGCGAGTATCGGTCGGACGGAATATCCTTGTATCCATCGGAAATCCAAATGTTCATAACACAGGGAACACCTGTTTCAGTTGCAAAATATTCAGCAATTTCAAGGCATTTCTTACCGTGATTGACCCAATATTCTCTAACTTCTTCATCGGGAGATGATAAAGTTAAATTATCTTTAACCATAGGATGTGAAAAGAAAGTCGGGTTAAAATCAATACCCATATTTCTTTCTTTTGCAAAGTCCAACCACTTTTTAAAATGCTTCGGCTCCAACTTATCTCTGCCAACGGTTTCTCCGTCATCAAAAATAGCATAAGATGCGTGTAAATTAAGTTTCTTTTTTCCACCAATCAGCGAAAGAACCTTATCCAAGTCGGCCATAAGTTCATCAGGTGTTCTTGCTCTGCCAATATAGTTACCGGTTGTCTGTATGCCACCCGAAAGCGACTCCTTGCCGTCAAAACCGACAACGTCATCGCCTTGCCAGCAATGTATCGAAATACAAACGTCTTTCAATTTCTGCAAAGCTTTTTCTGTGTCAACACCAAACTTTGCGTAAATTTCTTTTGCTTCGATATATCTTGAACTGCTCATAAAAAAACTCCTTTTTGTTTTCTGGTTAAAATATACCACAACAAAATAGGAGTTTTCAATATCTAAATTTGACGAAAAAAGTGTCCTTATTTGCAAATATGTTTATTGACTTGTATTCTGCCTATCACGATACTTTTTGGGTGAAACCCCGTATTTATCAGTGAAAATCCTATGAAAATAACTTATGTTTTCATATCCGACAGATTCGGAAATATCATATATTTTCATATCTGTATTTGCAAGTAGAAAAGCAGATTGATTGAGTCTTTTTTCTTGCAGAATTTGAGTGTATGTTTTACCGGTTTGTCGCTTAATTTCACGAGAAAGCCAATAAAAATCGTAGTGAAGAGAGTTTGCAAGTTCCTGCAAACTACCACTTTTGTAATTCGCTTCAATGTAACTCATAACTTGAATAACAATCGCATCAACATTTTCGGAATATGCAAGTTTATCTGTATGTTCAAGAAGATTGAGAAAAAGCAATCCCATTGTGCTTTGATTAGTGACTTGACTTGTCTGCGTGTCCGAAATAAGCGCATAAAGCAGATTTTCGATAAGATTTTGAATAGGCAACACATCGGATACCATAAAGTGCAGATAACCGCTTTTGTTTTTACCGTCGTTCAAACAATCTATCACAAATGCTTTAAGTGGAGATTCACTTTCACCAAGCATAGAAACGGTAGTGTTGAAAAACTGAGGTAAAATGATAAAATTCACAGCAATATCACTTTCACGAGCGGGTAGCACTTCGTGTTCAACATTTTGACTTAAAAACAGCAATTCGCCTTTTTTCAGTGTGATTGTCACACCGTTTACAATATGTGTAGTTGTGCCGTCACACATATAAACCACTTCAACATAATCGTGAGAATGTTTAGGGAAGTGAACAAATCTTGTGTGCGGTCGAATTGTAATTATGCGGTTGTAATCAAGCAGTCTTTTGCCTTGAATAATGTCGGAATTAATATCAGTAGTGTATAAACTTCTGTCAATATCTGCTTCTCCGCTTAAAATTGCTTGTTCTTCGTTGGTAATGATAGATAATTTTTTTAATATTTGCTCATTCATACCTGCATCTCTCCAAAATAAAACAACTCTTCAAACTTTTTGTCGAGTGCAATACAGAGAATAAGAGCGAGTTTTGCAGTTGGATTAAATTGCCCTGTTTCAATAGAGCTAATCGTGTTTCTCGAAACACCAACCATTTTCGCAAGGTCACTTTGAGACAGTCCCAACTCTGAACGCACAATTTTCAGGTTGTTTTTCAAAACTAATTCTTCGTTCATTAAAACACTCCCAATGTTGACATAACAAATAAAACACCCATACATATAGCACAAAGCGAGTATATTATCGAAACAACGAGCTCGTGAGTTTTCTTTAATTTAGCGTATTTTGTAATAAAAATACCGCTTTCAATAGCAAAGAAAATGAATAAAGCGCCATAGTTTGTTTTGTGTTGTATAAATCCCGTGAGAGCGAGAACAAACGCAATAGCAAACCAACCTACGATTGTACCGACAAAAGTAGCAGACTTGTAAGTCGATTGCTCGACCAAATCCTTATTCTTATTTTCGTTTCTGCTCATTTCCAAAATTTCTTCTTTACGCATATAAAACATCCTTTCTTGCCAAGTAAACTTGTCACATTTGCATTATAGCATTGCCAAGTAAACTTGTCAAGAACTTTTTATTTTTTTCTGTATGTATTTTTTCTTGCTTGAATAGGGGAAACTCCGTAAATCTTTTTATAATCACGATAAAATGACGTGTATGAGTTGTATCCACAGTCTTTTGCAATTTCTTCCAAAGGAAGATCGGTGTTGTGTAAATATTGATTTATTTTTGCAAAACGCTTATCCAATACTAACTGACGAAAAGTTTTGTTAGAAACATTTTTAATTAGTTTTTGAATAGTAACTTTTGATAAGAAAACATTGTCGGCAATATCTTGCAAAGTAAAATTTTCAGTTATATGGTCATCAATATACGAAATAATGCGAGTAAAACCGTTTGCTTCATCTGTTGATGTTCCACCTTGATGCTCGACATAAATATCATAAACGCAACAAAGTAATCGCAGAATATCTGAAAAAATGAAAACTCTGCTTTTATGTGTGATAAGATTATTTATCAAATTTTTTCTAACTTCGATAAAATCGGTGTCTGTGAGAGAATCGTTTAAAATTTTCATTCTGCTCGAATACTCGAAAGGCTTCAAAATATTTGTGTTCTTATCAATATTTCTAAATGTTGTAGGGTTAAATGAAATAAAAAGAAATTCGTTCGGCTTACCCGAGTGTTCGAGAATACATTTTTCGGAATTATTAAGAATAAGCACATCGTTTGGTTTTGCAATATAAATAGCGTCTTTGTAGTAAATTTCAGTATATCCCGAAAGGAAAATATAAATGTGAAAATTTCCCGGAGTCTGCGTATACTTGTAGGCTCCATTACCGTCACGCTTCAAATACAAAATATGTAAATCGGTTTGTAAAAATCTTAACATATCAATAATCATGAAAAATCAACCTTCCTAATCTAATTTTACAATATAATGAAGAAAAAATCAACTATTAAATTGTATAAAATGTATATACTTGTTTATTATTTGCAATGAAAAAAAACACTATCTGCAATTTATTTTTATTCGATTTTTTGGTATTGTTTATATGTAAAAAAGGGCTTTAAGAAAGGGGCAAATTTTATGAAAAAAGTAGTGTCAATTATGGTTGTTTTTGCGCTTGTTTTTGGGCTGATTTCAGCACAAGTGGTTTCAAGTGCAGCAAGTGAAACAACTTACAAAACGAAGGATTATATTTCAAGCTTTAAAATAAGTGGCAGAAATATAAGCACAGCAAACGGCATTCAACTCGACTGGTCGGGTTCGAGTGCAGAATGGAACGCAAATTGCTCGGGAGATGTAAAAGTAACATTCTCAGGTAACAACAGTATGTTCACAGTCTATGTTGACGGAGTACGCAAGGCAGACAAGCTTGTGAAAAACCAGACAACACAGACTTTCACTATCGCAACAGGACTTGCAAGTGGTAACCACTCTTTCAAAGTTGCAAAGCAGAACCAAAACACTTCAGGCAGAGTAGAAATGATAGAAGTTACTATGACAGGTACATTTAATGCAAAACCTGCTGATAAATCTTCTTTAATCGAAGTAATTGGTGACTCGATTTCCGCAGGCGTTGGATGTCTTGGTGCATATCCGAGCGGCGACTCAAACGGCTATCAGGTAACAGACGGTACACAGTCATACGGCTATATGACCGCGCAGGCTCTTGATAGTGATGTTTCTATCATCGCAACAGGTGGTATCGGTATTGCTCATGGTTATGTTAATCCGTCATCAATGGCGAATGCATATCCATACACAAGCTATTATAGAAATTCTACTGTAAAGTTCACAAATACATCAAGAAAGCCGAACGTTGTTGTAATCAATCTTGGCACAAATGACTTGGGTATATGTGGTAGTAAAAACACAACTTCATATACAGACATCAACGGCAATGTAATTCAATGTGATACTGTAACACAAGCAATTGACGGAGTTTTGGGTGTAATTAAACTCAAAGCAAAAAGTCTCATTGATTCAGTTATTGCAAACTATGGCAATGTTCCGATTGTATGGGGCTATGGTATGATGAGCAATGGAGCTCAGACATTTAGAGATTCTAAAAGCACAACAATCCCAATGCTCATTACAGAATTGCAGAAAACATATTCTAACCTTTATGGTTGCGAACTTCCGAGAAACGGTTTAGGCGGTGCAGGTCACCCGACAGTAGCAGGTCACGAAGCAGTAGCAAAGGTTCTCACTAATTTCATCAAAACAAAGGGTTGGATTACAACAAGTGGTGGAGAAATCACAACAGCAGGCAGCTCTGTTGCTACAACAACACAGTCTTCACAGTTGGAAACAAAATGCCTTATCGATTGGGACAAGCAGAACAACTACTATATCGGTGGTACAATCGTATCAAAAGATGATAACGGTATTCGTGTAAAAGCAAGTCCCGGAGCAAGATATATCAACTCTTGGAACAATAACTATGCAGGTTATGACGGACTTATGTTCGACATCAAAGTAAACGAAGGCAACCAATCAAATGGCTTTAAACTTGAAATTGGCAATCAAGCGCTTTATCCGGAATTCACAAAAGAAACAACACAAATCAAAGTAGATTTTTCAAAACTCGGCACAATTTCGGGAACAGACTTTAACTTTTACTATTTGACCGCAAGCGGTGATGTTACAGTTGGTGATGTATATCTTTATAGAGGCAATGCGGATGCACCAACCACAACAACCGTTTCTACAACTAAAAATCCGAATCCGACAGTAGCACCTCAGCCGTCAGGCGACTATCCGCCAGTTGAAGACCTTAATAACGAGTCCTACTATGCAGGTGCAGCAATCAACAAGTTTGATAGCGAAATTTCGTATAGCCAGCTAACAGGAACTGCTTACGAGTGGACTGTATCGAATGGTAGTGGAAGTGACGCATTCAGCGGTCAGTCTATGAAGATTTTCACAAAGAGAGAAAACTACGATGTAAATGCGTTTGTTATCAGCGAGTCTATCTCAGGACAAGGTAACTACACAACAGCAAGTGACATTGCAACTTTGCTTGCATCGGCAAATGGTTTTAGAATTTGGTACAAGAGCGAAAAATCATCTCATATATTCTTCTCTGCAAGTGGTGTTAATGTAGCATTTGTTACATTGTCAGCATCGTCCGAAGGCGAATGGAAAACAATCTACTTTGATAGAGGCGCATATAACGATGGCAAAACAGGTGTAACTTATTTTAGCGGTAAATCTTGGGCTGACATTGCATCAGTAGATAACATCAAATTCCGTGCAACACAGAACAACGATGTGTTTATTGATGAGTGGCACTTGATCCATAAAGGCACAGCACCTGTTGTAACAACAACTACAACAACAGAAGAGCCTACAACAACTACAACCACAACAACCGAAGCAACCACCACAACAACCAC
>CADBMQ010000141.1 GCA_902795765.1 Oscillospiraceae bacterium
GGTTATCCCATGAACGGAATACTGCCTTTACAGCGCCCATCAACTGTTCGATAGGATCTGACGGGAAGTCTGAACCGATCTTTGCTTTGTATTCTGCTTTGAACTGACCAGCAAGTTCTTTAAGGTCGTTAGCGTCGAGTTCAACGTCAAGTTTAACGCCTTTCTTTGCTTTCATTTCATCAATAAGCTCTTCAAAGTATTTCTTACCAACTTCCATTACAACGTCGGAATACATTTGAATAAATCTTCTGTAACAGTCCCAAGCCCAACGGGGGTTGCCAGATTTCTCTGAAAGTACCTCTACAACATCTTCGTTAAGACCGAGGTTAAGGATTGTATCCATCATACCAGGCATAGAAGCACGAGCACCTGAACGAACTGATACGAGAAGCGGATTCTCTTTATCGCCGAACTTTTTGTCTGTGATTGCTTCCATCTTGGTGATGTGCTCCATAATTTGAGCTTGAATTTCATCGTTGATCTTTCTGCCATCCTCATAGTACTGAGTACAAGCTTCTGTTGAGATTGTGAAGCCCTGAGGAACCGGAAGACCGATCTTTGTCATCTCAGCAAGGTTAGCACCTTTACCGCCGAGAAGTTCTCTCATGTCTGCGTTACCTTCGCTGAAAAGGTAAACATACTTATGACCCATTGTCATAACCTCCTAATAAAATTTGCTGCGACCACAAAACGTAAGAACACACAATATCGCAGTCTTGTCCTAATTATAACAAAAGATTGTTAAAATTTCTACTGTTTTTTTTACTTTTTTTGAATTTTTTTATATTTTTATTTATATAATGTATATTATGCTTTTTTTCAGGGCGATTTTTTGATATATTTTACGAGTTTTCACTTGACAAATATATTTTTCGGTGTTATACTTTATCACATAAAAGTTTTAAAGCGTAAAAGGATTTGATTTCAATGGCAAGAGTAGGAAATTTGATGAGCGTTAGAAATGACGTTAAAGTCTTTGACGCAACACTCCGTGACGGTGGTCTTTGTAACAATTTTGAGTTTACTGACGAGTTTGTTCGTGAACTCTATTGGACTAATATAAAATGTGGCGTTGACTATATGGAAATGGGTTACAGAGCTTCTAAAAAGTTGTTTAATCCCGAAGAATATGGTAAATGGAAATTCAGTTCCGAAGAGGATATTCGTGCTATTATCGGTGAAAACAGCAGTTCGATGAAACTCGCTGTTATGGCTGATGTCGGTAGATGCGATTTGGAAGATTTTCTTCCGAAAAGCGAAAGTGTTATCGATATGGTTCGTGTTGCTTGCTACATTCATCAGTTGCCTGCTGCGATTGAGTTGGTTGAAAAGCTTCATAATCTCGGCTACGAAACTTCGTGCAACATTATGGCAGTTAGTCAGGTAAACGAAAACGACTTGAAAAATGCTCTCGATATGCTCGGTCAGAGTTCGGTTGATGTTATCTATCTTGTTGACTCGTTCGGATATTTCTATCCCGAATCTTCGGCAGCTTTGGTTAAGTTGTACGTTGAGTATGCCGAGAAATACAACAAAAAAGTCGGTTTCCACGGTCACAACAACCAAAATCTCGCATTCGGTAACACAATCGAAACATTGTCCTATGGTGCAAGTTATGTTGATGCTACTGTCAGCGGTATGGGACGTGGTGCAGGTAACTGTGCTATGGAGCTTATGCTCGGCTTCCTTAAAAACCCGAAATACAATCTCTTCCCTCTTCTTAAATTTATTGAAAATTACATTCCGCCACTCAAAGAAGCAGGCGTTAAATGGGGATTTGATATTCAATATATGATTACGGGTATCACAAACAGTCACCCGAAGGATGCTATTCGTTTCACAAACGAAGGCAGAACCGATTATAGTGATTTCTACCGTGATATTTTGGATTTATAAGCTGAAAGTTAAATAGCCGAAGATAGAAAATTATCTTCGGCTATTTTTATTGTATTGACAAATAAGATAGTTGATTTTATAATAGGTTAAAAAAGGAGAAATACAATAAAAAAAACTAATTTTTTTACATCACAAAAAATGTCCTGGCTTAAAGTCATTATATTCGCCATATCGACTGCTGTTTTGACAGCGGTTTTAAATTTAATTCCCGCTTTAAACGGTACTTCCTTTCAAGATATTGCAATATCCTATGAATGCTGGATTTTGTTTGCGGTTTTCATAATTGTAAACTGTCAAAAATGGTATGAAGCCGCTTTGAAAACCTTTGTGTTCTTTCTGATAA
>CADBMQ010000142.1 GCA_902795765.1 Oscillospiraceae bacterium
CTTGTGATGAAAATAGCGAGAAATATTTGGAATATAAAAAAATAGCCGAACAAGAGATTATCGACATCGAAAAAGCATGTACTTTAATTGACGAACTTGTGAAAGCTGATTCAAAAGCAGTATCGCTTTTAGAAACGAAAAATGCAAGTGAACAAAAAATCCATGATGATTTAAACAAGCGATATGGTAAAGCACAAGAACAGTTAAAAGATGAGCAGAGAGCGAAAGAACTTATCACGCTAATCGAAAACGAAATCAAGTTAATCGAGGAAGCAGAAAAAGAATATAATATCGCAGATGAAAAGTTGAAAGATGTTCCAAAACTCAACGAGCAACTTGCTAAAATTAAAGCGACATTTCCTGAATACGATGAGTTATCTCAGTTAAACGATAAAATTTCGCAGATAGATAAACAGGTGATAACTGCCGAACAAAGCATACAAAAACTTGATAATCAACTAAATTCATACAACGCAAAACTGCAAGATATGCAAAAAAAGGTGGCAACAGAGCCTACAATCGTCAAAAATCTTGCTGAGAAAGAAAACGAAACTCAAAAACTGCAAGAGAAAGCGGTAGATATTGAGCAGTTGTCAATTTGGAATAACGAATATCAGAATATAAAGTTAAAGCACAAAAGTGCAAAAAAGGACTACCAAATAAAACGAGATGAATATCAGGAAAAACAAAGCATTTTTGAAAAAGCAAATATTGCGTTTTTAGATGCACAAGCAGGATTTATTGCAAAACAACTTGTCGAAAACGAACCTTGTCCTGTTTGTGGCTCTTGTGACCACCCAAATCCTGCAAAAATTTGCGATACCATTCCCGATAAGTCCCAACTCGATAAAATGCGCGCAGATTGTGAAAAACTCAATAATGAATTAACAGATGCAAGTATAAAAGTCAACAATATTGAGCAAAATTTGAAGAATGTTGCAGACAATATTTTATCTTTGGCTAAAAAAGTTTTCAAAGAATTTGAAAATAGCGAACTACCGGAATATATAAAAAATGCAAATAAAGAAATCGACACAAATATAAAACAAAATAACGAAACAATAGGTTCTTTGAAACTCCAAATTAAAGAAATAAATGGTTGTAAAGAAGAAATTCCCGCTATTGAAAAGTCGGTTAAAGAAATATCTGAAGCTATAAAAATACAAAATGGAAATGTCGTTTCTCTTAACACACAGAAAACCGAAAAAATTGCAAGACGAGATACGCTTGTAGGAAAATTAACATTTAAATCAAAAGCTGATGCCGAGAATGAAACTAATGAACTCGAAAAAACAATAAAAGAGTTGACCGAAAATCGTGAAAAATCACTTGAAAACTTCAATGGATTAAAACAGGATTTGAGCGAAAAGAAGGGCGAATACGAGCGAGTTAAGGATGTTCACGCAGTTGATAATATTGAAACATTAAAATTGAATATTACGCAGTCAAATGATCGTATGACACAACTCAAAAAAGAGCGTGACGTAATACTCAATCGCTTGGAAATAAACAAAAATTCATATAAGAGCATTAAAGACTGTGGAGAGATTGCAGTCGAGATTAGTGAAAAAGTAGCAACTCTCGATTTGCTTTCAAGAGTAACATCGGGAAATGTTTCGGGAAAACAGAAAATTTCGCTCGAAACTTATATCCAAACAGTCTATTTTGACAACATCTTGAATAAAGCAAATACACGCTTATCTCGAATGAGCAACGGTCACTATGAATTGATAAGAGCATCAGAACCAGATAAACTTACTTCCCAAACGGGACTTGAAATCAACGTAAAAGACCATCATACAGGTAGCGTGCGTAAGGTAAAATCGTTGTCAGGTGGAGAGAGCTTTTTGGCGTCACTTTCGTTGGCACTCGGACTTTCTGATGAGATTCAGTCACACGGTAAAATCCAACTTGAATGTATGTTCATAGACGAAGGATTTGGCACACTTGACGAGTCTACACTTGCGCTTGCAATGAACGCATTTAGTGGTTTGTCAGAAGGTAGACTTGTTGGAATAATTTCTCACGTTTCAGAGCTTAAAGACCGTATAGACA
>CADBMQ010000143.1 GCA_902795765.1 Oscillospiraceae bacterium
AATGATGGAAAGTCAACGCAAGGTTGAAAATCAAAAGACTGATAGTCTTGATTTAGCGGCAGAGCCTACTGCAGTTTTTCTTCAAAGGGTTTTTGAGTATACTTTTGATAGTGAATTTGATAAGAGAATTATGGGACGGCTTGGCTATTGTGCAGGTAAATGCGTATATTTACTTGATGCACTCGATGACCTGTACGATGATCTCAAAAGCGGAGGATATAATCCGATTATAGTCAAGTATTCACTTAAAAACGGCGATGATACATCAAAGGCAGAAGATGAAACTGTATGCCTTATAAATACGTGTATTACAGAACTTGCGGCAACTTACGAACTATTGTCGTGTAAACGATATAAATCAATTATGTCAAATATAATTTATCTTGGAATGCCGAGAGTTTTAAAAACAATAAGGGAACACGGCAAAAAACAGACATGGAGGTTTTAACCAATGAATGATCCATATCAGACTTTGGGAGTTGGCAGAAATGCTACCGATGAACAGATAAAACAGGCTTACAAAGAACTTGCAAGAAAATATCATCCTGATAACTATGCGAATAACCCTTTGTCGGATCTTGCCGAAGAAAAGATGAAAGAAATCAACGAGGCTTATGATGCAATTATGAATGAGCGTCGAGGCGGTTCATCAAATAACTCGTATAGCGGTGGTTATAGCTCTACCGGTTCATCGCAATTCCCGGATATTCGTCGTATGATAAATGAAAATCGTTTGGAACAAGCACAAGAGTTGCTTGATGGCGTTTCGATGAACAATCGTACTGCTGAATGGCATTATCTCAACGGTATTGTACTTTATAGACGAGGCTGGTTCGACGATGCATTCACAATGTTTTCAGCAGCTTGTCGTATGGACCCGAACAATATGGAATATCGTGCAATGCTCGATCGTATTAACAGACAGAGAAGTGGCTCTTTCACAAATTACGGTGGATATAATACAAATGGTGGCTACGGTGCTAATGGCTGTTCGACTTGTGACATTTGTCAGGGGTTAATCTGTGCAGATTGTTGTTGCGAGTGTATGGGCGGCGATTTGATTAGATGTTGCTAATATGAAAAAAACGTCAAAAATTGCATTGTGTGGAGTTTTAGCAGCGGTTGAACTTGTTGTTTTGCTTGCTGCATACTTTCCGTATTTAACATATGCCTTGCCAGCTTTGGCAGGTGCTTTTACTATTCCTGTCGTAGTCGATGTCGGTAAAAAGCACGCTTGGATAATGTTTTCGGTGGTTTCCGTTTTGAGTTTCTTTCTTTGTGAAAAGGAAGCAATGGTGTTTTACATACTTTTTTTCGGACATTATCCTATAATCAAGTCATATATCGAACAGATAAAATCAAAGCCTGTTTGTCTTTTAATCAAGTTTATTTGTGCGACAGTTTGCTTTGCAATAGCGTATTATTTGACAACATTTGTTATGGGCATTGATATTGAAACTGTTGGTGATTTTGGTAAATACACGTCGATTGTATTCCTTGTTATGTATGATGTTGTATTTTTTGTTTATGACATTGCATTAACACGAATAGTTGGATTGTATATTTTAAAATTTAGAAAACAGGTAAGAAAGATTTTTTATTTATGAAACGAGTATACGCTTTTATTTGTATTTTCTCTATAATGTTTGCAAATTTAGTGATTGTTACGGCTGATAATGCCATAACAGTCACTCTTTGCGTTACTGAACAAGTGAAGAATACTACACTTTATAATAAAACTATGGAACTTGATAACAGTTCAACCGCACTTGATGCACTTATAAAAAGTGGTCTTGATGTTGCAGAATCTAAAGGATATGTATCTTCGGTTAACGGATATAAAGAATTTCAACACGGACGATATAGTGGATGGACATACTATGTAAACGGCAATTTTGCTAATATTTCTTCTGCAAAATATACGCTAAAAGATGGAGATAAAGTAGAGTGGATTTATGTTGTTGACTATCCTAAAACCACTTCTAAGATTAAAAATAACGCAACGGCAGAAAATGTTATTAAAACTGAAATTGCACCGTCTCCTCACGAAACTGAAACAATACAGAATTTTAGTTTTTCCACAAATTCGGAACAAGCATCAAAAGAAGTAAAATCATCGCAAAATATAACAAATAGCAATTCAACTGCTATAACAACTAATATATCAACTCAAACTAATCAATCTTTCACAACATCGTCTAATTTTAATGCAAATGCTATTGAAATATCACTCGACTATTTGAAAAAGAATAGTGGAACATTCACTCCACTTGTTTTATCGCTTTTTCGTCAAGCAATAAGTGATGATATTAAAGACTCGATTCAAGAAGAAATTTCAACTTGCACAGAGCCTATTGCAGCAGAGCGGCTTATAATTAACGCCTATGCACTTGGATTAGAAGTTACAGATGATCTTGCAGATAAATGCTTTAATAACGAACAAATTGATAAAACGGGACTTAATGGAGTGATTTTCGGACTTCTTGCCGCAAAGAAACATACACCGAAGGATAAAAGTAAATACAGTGTGCAAAAACTAACTGAAATGCTCGTGAATTCACAAAATGCAGATGGCGGATTTTCTCTTACGAAAGGTGATAATTCGGATGTTGATATAACTGCAATGGCAGTTACGGCATTGTCAACGGTTGATGATGTAAATGCTAAAAATAGTATGAATAAATCTCTTGACTATTTGTCAAAGGTGCAAAACAAAGATGGTGGCTACTCATCTTATGGTGTTGCAAACTGTGAATCAACTGCACAGGTTGTAATTGCACTTGTGTCAAGTGGTGTTTCGCAGAATGACAGCCGATTTATTAAAGATAAGAGTGCTTATGAATGTTTATATAATTATTTTAATTCAAATGGATTTTGCCACGAAATAGGCGGAGAAGTCAACACAATTTCTTGTGAACAAGCACTTTTGGCAATTTACGCAAGAGAGTATAATGAAAATCCCTATACAGTTGCGGTTGATCTTCATTTAGAAGAAATCAATTTCACATTTATATTCATTGGTGTGGGTGCGCTAATTTTAGTTTGTGCCATTGTTTTGATTGTTCTTACAAGAAAGGGTAAAAAATGAGAAAAACAGCCATTTTTATTACATTATTCTTGATTATATTTACGTTATCCTCTTGTGGTGATAACGTTTTTGAAAGAGGAGTAGCAGGCAAATCTGCACACATTACAGTCAAAACACCGAGTAAAACGGTAATTGATGAAGAAATTTCTTTTGACGATGCAAAAGTTATAGATGCATTGACTTTTGTTGCAAAAAAGAGTATAATTGAGATTAAAGTTAGTGGCTCTTCGGGTATGGAATACGTTGAGTCGATTGACGGTTTAGCACAATTTGATATGGGTGCAAAAAGTGGTTGGATTTATCGTGTGAACGGCAAAATGCCCAATGTTGGTGCAGGAGCATATACGATTTCCGATGGAGACAAAATTGAATGGCAGTATGTTACGGAGTATGTAAATGAGTGAGATATACGCAGATGTTGCGGTAATTGGTGGTGGAGCAGCAGGGCTGATTTGTGCAGGTACAGCGGCTCGTTATGGTAAAAAAGTTGTTATTTTGGAGAAAAATCCAAAGTGTGCAAGAAAGGTTATGATAACCGGTAAAGGCAGGTGTAACCTGACAAATAAATCCGATTTGCAACAGTTGATTTCAGCAGTGCCGAAAAATGGAAGATTTTTGTATAGCGCTTTTTCTGAATTTACTCCTGACGATATTATCGACTTGGTTGAGGAAAACGGTGTGCCGACAAAAGTTGAACGTGGCAGACGAGTTTTTCCACAATCAGATAAGGCTGTTGATATTGTTGATGCTCTTGTGAAATATGCACTTGATGGTGGAGCCAAGATAATTAACTCGCCTGTTATTGATTTGCAGTCTGATGGAAATAAAATAACACGAATTTTGTTGGAAGTTGGTGCGGTTGTTGCAGACGATGTCGTTATTGCAACAGGTGGTGCATCATATCCAACAACAGGTTCAACAGGGGACGGATATAGGTTCGCAGAAAAACTTGGTCATACAATAACACCACTTTTGCCGTCACTTGTGCCGATAACAGTTGAACAAGGCTATGCTGCTCAAATGCAAGGCTTGAGTTTGAAAAATGTCAAAGTGACTGCTGTTGACAATGATAAAAAAGGCAAAATAATTTTTGAAGATTTCGGTGAAATGCTTTTCACTCATTTTGGACTTAGTGGACCGATAATTTTAAGTATGAGTGCGCATTTAAAAAATATGCAAAAAGGTAGATACGAAGTCTTTATTGATATGAAACCGGCTCTTGACGAAAAAACATTGGATTTACGACTTCAACGTGATTTTGAAAAAAACGCTAATAAAATATTTCAAAACTCGCTTTCCGAATTACTGCCGTCAAAAATGATTCCCGTAATTGTACGTCTGTCGGGAATACCTGCCACGGCAAAAGTTAATCAAATTACAAAAGAGCAAAGACAAAAACTTGGTAGTCTTATAAAAAAATTACCATTCACAATAACAGGTTTTCGACCAATTTCAGAAGCAATCGTCACGTCGGGTGGTGTTAGTGTCAAGGAAATTGAACCTAAAACAATGAAGTCGAAACTGATAGATAACTTATATTTTGCAGGTGAGGTTATTGATGTTGATGCATATACAGGTGGCTTTAATCTGCAAATTGCATTTTCAACAGGATATGTTGCAGGCAAATCAATAGGAGGAAAATAATATGTTTAATGTTGCGATAGATGGACCAGCAGGTGCAGGAAAAAGTTCGATTGCACGACAAGTTGCTCAAAAGTTGGGGTTTATTTATATTGATACAGGCGCCTTGTATCGAACAGTTGGATTGAATGCAGTTAATAATGGTGTTGATTTAAAAGACACATCTGCCATTGAGAGTTCACTTGATGGACTTGAAGTTGAGATTAAGTTTATTGACGATGAACAAAGAGTTTATATGAACGGAACTGATGTAAGTGATAAAATTCGTACACCTGAAATTTCACTTGCCGCATCAGCTGTTTCGAGTGTTCCAAAGGTTCGAGAGTTCTTGTTTGATTTGCAGAAGTCGCTTGCTGAAAGCAATAACTCAATTATGGACGGCAGAGATATAGGTACAGTTGTATTGCCTAATGCTGACGTAAAAATTTTCTTAACCGCATCAGCGAAAGCTCGTGCTGATAGAAGATATAAGCAACTTGAAGAAAGTGGCGAATCTGTAGTTTGGCAAGATGTTTATGATGATATCGTAAAACGTGATTATGATGACAGTCATAGAGCAATAGCACCACTTAAACAGGCTGATGATGCTGTTCTTGCAGATACAAGTGAACTTACACTTGAACAATCAATTGAACTCATTGAGGATATCATTAAAAGAAATCTTAAATAAGAGGTTAGAAAGTTGAAAAGAAATAAATTTTTGACAGTTCTTAAAATTATTTTTTACCCAATTTATCGTTTGATTTTTTGGTATTCGGTTGAAGGTATGGAGAATATTCCAAAAGAAGGCGGAGTTATTTTTTGTGCCAACCATATTTCAATTTTTGACCCTGTACTTTGGGTAATTGTCATCAGACGTAGAATTTGTTTTATGGCAAAAAAAGAATTTTTCCAAAACAAACTTTCTGCGTGGCTTTTTAGAAAACTTGATGTCTTTCCTGTTGATAGAGAAGGAAAAGATTTGAAGGCTATCAAAACTGCTATCAAGACTGTTAAAGACGGAAATATTCTCGGCATATATCCCGAGGGTACTCGATCTAAAGATGGTAAACCACACGAAGCAAAAGCAGGTGTTGCTTATATTGCAAGATCGTGTAAGTGTGATGTAATTCCTGTGGCTATGCGTTGTAAGGGTAAACTTCGTCCGTTTAAGAGAGTCAAACTTGTTGTTGGAAAACCTATTTCACAAGCAGAGTTGTTCCCGGCTGATTTGCCGAGAAATGAACTTCAAATACCTGCTGACTACATAATGAACAAAATAAAGGAGATTTGGGAAAATATATGAGTTACGAAATCTCTGTTGCACCTCACGCAGGATTTTGCTTTGGAGTTGACCGTGCAGTTAAAATGGTATATCGCTTACTTGATGAAGGAAAAAAAGTGTGTACATTCGGTCAGATAATTCATAATCCGCAAATTGTGGAGGAGTTTGGCAATCGTGGCGTGTTGATTGTTGACAAACCGGAAGACGTGCCCGAGGGATATACTTTGGTTATTCGTTCACACGGTGTGACAAAACAGGTAGTAGAAAAAATCAATGAACTTGGCATTGAATATGAGGATGCAACTTGTCCTTTCGTTTCAAAAATTCATAAGATTGTTGATAAAAATACGTCAAAAGATATTCCTTTAATAATTGCAGGAGATGAAAATCACGCAGAAGTTATTGGAATTATGAGCTATGCTCATGGAGATGTACATTGTATTTCGACAGAAAATGATCTTGAAGATTTACTGAAAACACACGAAAATTTAACCCAAAATGATATTTGTGTTGTTTCACAGACCACGTTCAATAAAAATCTATGGAAAATTTACAATTTTTTATTAAAAAAAGACTGTACAAATGCAAAAATATTTGGTACAATATGTGATGCAACGGATGAAAGACAACGTGAATCTGCTGAACTTGCCGAAAAGTGCGATTTAATGGTCGTGATCGGTGGCAGACACAGTTCGAATACTAATAAACTTTACGATATTTGTAAAGAACGTTGCGATACGCTTTTCATAGAAAGTGTATCAGAATTGGACAGCAAAAAAGTTTCTGCTGCCCATTTGATTGGAGTAACCGCGGGTGCATCTACACCTGTTGTTATAATTAAGGAGGTAGTAAATACTATGACAGACATTATGGAAACCAAAACAAACGAAATCGAAATGGAGGAAACCGTAAAAGCCATCGATGATAATATGAGCTTTGAAGAGGCACTTGAGGTCTCTCTTAACAATATGAGTCACGATAAGCAGGTTGTAGGTACAGTTATCGCTGTAGGTCCTACTGAGGTTCAAGTTGACATCGGTAGAAAACAAACAGGTATCGTTCCTGCATCTGAACTTTCAAATGATACAACTAAAAAGCCCGACGAACTTGTTAAAGTCGGCGATGAAATCAACCTTATCATTATGAAAACTAATGATAGCGAAGGCATTATCACTCTTTCAAAACGTCGTTATGATGCTGCAGCTGGTATGAAAGAGATTATGAATGCAAAAGACACAGATGAAACCCTTTCAGGTGAAGTTACTGCTGTTGTAAAGGGCGGTATTACTGTTATTTCTAACGGCGTTCGTGTATTTGTTCCGGCATCACACGCTACTCTTTACAGATCAGAGTCTCTTGACGCATTGGTTGGTACCACTGTTCAATTTAAGGTTATCGACGTTCGTCGTGGCAGAAGTGTTATCGGTTCTGTTCGTAATGTTCTTAAAGAGCAGAAGGCTGAGAAAGAAGAGAAGATTTGGAACTCAATCGCTGTTGGTGCTAAGTACACAGGCGTTGTAAAGAGCCTCACATCTTATGGCGCATTTGTTGACATCGGTGGCGTTGATGGTATGATTCATATCACAGAGCTTTCTTGGAGCAAGATTAAGCATCCGTCAGAGGTTGTTAATGT
>CADBMQ010000144.1 GCA_902795765.1 Oscillospiraceae bacterium
ATATGCGGTTTTTGTCGCCACAAAATCTCACTCGGCGCACCACACTCGACAAAAGTTTTCAAAACAAACGGGATACGGCTATCGTTTACTCCTGTGTTGAGTTTTCCATCCGAAAAAGTTCCTGCACCACCCTCGCCAAACTGAACATTCGACTCGGGATTGAGCCGTCCACTCTGCCAAAAGTTTTCGACACTTTTTACTCGCTCGGCAACCGACTGACCTCGCTCAATTACAAGTGGGGCAAGTCCCGACTTCGCCAAAACATACGCACAAAAAAGTCCCGACGGTCCTGCCCCGACAATTATCGGTCGAGCAGAATTTTTGTTTTTGAGTTCGGGAATTATGTATTCAAGCCGTTTATACTCACTTGCACATTTGCGAGTTTTCAGCAGTCGCTTTTCGTTCGGTGCATTGACGGCAAACGAGCCTTGATAATGCACGTCCGACTTATCTCGTGCATCGACCGACAACTTTAAAAGGCTTATATCTCCGAGCGAGTTGCTCGGCACTTTTAGCGAACTGCCGATTTTTTCACGAATGATATTTTCGTCATAGTCGAGTGGCAATTTTACGCTGACTTTTATCATAATACTGCCGCCTTGCCTGCCATAACACCCGATGAGAACGCCCATTGCAGATTGTATCCACCGCAATCGCCCGTTACATCAAGCACCTCGCCACACGCAAAAAGCCCTTTGCACAAGCGAGATTCCATTGTATGATTGTCGAAATCCTTTGTCAAAATTCCTCCTGCGGTGACCTGAGCATTCTGGAATCCCTTTGTACCAAGCACCTCTAAATCGAACGATTTAAGCGTTGTTACGAGTCGGTCTATCTCTCTTGCGGAGAGGTTGTCTGCCGATGTTGAAAGTGGTATTTGGCAATATTTCACAATAATCTGACCGACTTTTTTATTTATCATAGGAGATAAGAGATTATCTGCTTTCAAATCGTTGCAGAACGGATTGTCTATTATTTTTCGGATGTTTTCGTGGATTTCTGCGTGGGTAAATTCGGGCATCAAATCGAGCGAAATTTTGAATTTCTCGCCATCACGAACTCCCGATGAGAGTTGGAAAACAGGCGGTCCTGAAATTCCGTAATCTGCGAACATCACCTGTCCATAGTCCGTGCGAATGGCTTTTGAGTTCTGCTTCAAAGTCACATTCGCATAAACTTTTATTCCCTTTAACTGACGAGTTAGCGTATTATCTGTGCGAATTTGAGTTATAGCAGGACGGATTTTATTGCGATGATGCCCGAACATTTCAAGCAGTTCATACCCCGAACCATCTGTTCCGAGATGCGGACTGCTGCTGCCTCCAACTGCGACTATAACTCGGTCGAACTTCTCGCCGCAAACATCAAATCCCATTGAGTTTTTGCTTATCTGCTCGATTTTCGCACCGCAAATTGTTTTGACGCCAACTCGCTCACAACGCAAACGCATAACATCGAGAATTGTGGACGCAGTTTCCGAATATGGATAGTATTTGCCGTTTTCACATCTGAAAAGCACACCGAGCTTTGAGAACTCATTTAAAAGAGCAAGATGATTGAAATTATAAAGCGCATATCTCGGAAAGTCGGGCTGGTCGCTATAATAGTGGATAAGATTACCGTCTTTTTCTTCCAAAACATTTTTATTTGTTATATTGCATCTGCCATTGCCTGTTGACAAAAGTTTTTTGCCAACACGGTCCATTCTCTCAAAAATAGTGACGCTTGCACCGCTCTCACGAGCTGTCAGAGCCGCCGTCATACCTGATGCGCCACCACCGATTATTGCTATTTTCACGCTTTTGCCTCCTGATTTATTTTTCGTTTTGCGATAATTGGAAGCGCAATTCCTGCAACACAAAATGCGATAACAACAATCGCCAAAGGAATTGTGCCGTATGTAAATACTGCTCCGGCAGGGTCGAAAATTATATCAAGCACAAAAATTACAAACGTCGCTCCGCACAAAAGAATGTTAATTACAAGCAATGTTACGAACTGTTTCAGGTCGGTCACATCGAGTGTCACACTTGCAAACATAAGCGTGAACAACACCGCAAAAACAGGTAGGAAAAAGAACAGATATGTAAACCTCTCGTTCATAAAATAGCAATTCAGCGAAAGTCCTGTCACCATTAGGACATACAATGTGAAAAAGCCCCAAAAGTGGGTGTATTTTGGAGTTATTTTGCCAAACGACTGTCCAATCGCATAGACGATTGGCAGAAGGAACGACAATATACACATCAAAATCATAAAAACATAGCCGTATGTATCGCTGAGTTCAAACTTACCGATTTCAACATCTGTTTTGTAAAATTCCAAATACGCATCATAATAACTAAAAATATACTGCTCTGTGAGATCGCTATAAATCGGTGCGAACAAAATCAAAATCACACTTGCTATTACCGAAAAAGCCGAATACTGCAATCGCATACAAAACGGCTTTTGCGAACGAAATTGGTATATCATAGCAGAGCCGATTATTGCTACTGCCGTACACAACGTTACTGCTGTCATAAAAGCACTTCCTTTTAGGCTTAGTTATCATAATTATACCAAAAATCATCGTTTTTTTCAAGCAAAAGAGTCTAAAAAAGCAAAAGCACCCGAACTATAAAAATTCGAGTGCCAAAGCCTTTTTTATGGTTTTATTTTGTTTTGTGGCAAGTTTCCGACATTGCGCAGTTTGAACAACCGCATCCGCAAGACGACTTGCCTTTTTTCTTATTTTTAATTAACACACAAATTACAGAAACCACAACTGCAAGTAGTATCAGCGACATTATAATTGTTCCGATATTTTCTGAAAGCCACGCAACCATATCAAAAACTCCTTTCGATTATAACTTGATATTTTTTGTAAGTTTTGTTGCTTCTTTGTACGGACGGAAAATCATATAGAGCATAAATCCAAGCAGTATGAACGCACAAACAAGACTAACGATATTTAATACGCCCGTTAAGTTACCCGAAAACAGGTTGCCGAACTGATTTATCATAAGTGCTATGACGTAGGCAAAGCCACATTGATAGCCGATTGCAAACCAAGTCCACTTTGCGTTGTTCATCTCTCGTTTTATTGCGCCGATTGCTGCAAAACAAGGTGCGCAAAGGAGGTTGAACGCAAGGAACGAATAGCCCGAAACCGTTGTAAATGCCGTTGCGAGTGTTTGATAAACTGTTCCGTCACCTGTACCATAGAGAATGCCCATTGTTCCAACGATATTTTCTTTTGCGACAAGTCCTGTGATTGATGCAACGGCTGCCTGCCAATTGCCCCATCCAAGTGGTTTGAATATCCATGCGATTGCGCTACCTATTGTCGCCAAGATTGACGAGTTGAGTTCGTCTTCTGCAAGCATACGGAATTCTCCGTCTACAACACCGAAGAACGTTGTGAACCACACGAGAATTGTTGAAAGCAAGATGATTGTTCCCGCTTTTTTGATGAACGACCAACCACGTTCCCACATTGAACGAAGCACGTTTTTGAGTGTCGGCAGATGGTATGCCGGAAGTTCCATTACAAACGGAGCCGGATCGCCCGAGAACATTTTTGTCTTTTTGAGCATAATGCCCGAAACGATGATAGACAACATTCCGACAAAGTACGCAGATGTTGCAATTAAAGCTGAGCCACCGAAAATTGCACCTGCTATCATCGAAATGAACGGCACTTTTGCACCACACGGAATGAATGTTGTTGTCATAATCGTCATTCGGCGGTCACGCTCGTTTTCGATGGTTCTTGATGCCATAATTCCAGGTACGCCACAGCCTGTGCCGATTAGCATTGGTATAAATGATTTGCCTGAAAGCCCGAATTTACGGAACACACGGTCAAGCACGAAGGCGATACGTGCCATATAACCACATGCTTCGAGAAATGCGAGGAGCAAGAACAAAACGAGCATTTGCGGAACAAATCCGAGTACCGAACCGACGCCTGCTACGATTCCGTTTAACACAACTCCACGGACAATTTCACCTGCACCTGTGGTTGATACATTGATTGCATCAAGGAATTTTTCAACTAAAACAGGAACACCAGGTACCCACACACCATAGTTGGCAGGATCGGGTTCATCAAATCCTTTTTCTTCAAAATATTTCACCGCATCAACATAAGTTATCGGGATTGTTGTTTCTTCATCAGCGGACGGTGGAATTGCATCGTAATAAACTGTGAACTCTTCCGTTGCGAGTGTTTCCTCATCTTCAATCTCGATAGTTGCCGATTTGGTTTCGGGTTTTAGTGATTTGAGTTCACTGAGCGCTTTTGTTGCATCAAAATCTTCGGATTCAATGTCAATTTCCTTAAAAGCGCTAACTGCGTTCATAGCATTTGTGTATTCCTCCGCAGATTCTTCATAGGCAGACGAGCCGATGCCAAACAGATGCCATCCGTCACCAAAAAGTCCGTCATTCGCCCAATCTGTTGCGGCAGAGCCGACTCCGACCATCGAAATCCAATAGACAAGGAACATTATTACCGCAAAAATCGGGAGACCGAGCCAACGGTTGGTGACGATTTTGTCAATTTTATCGGAAGTTGTCAACGCTCCTGCACTCTTTTTCTTATAACACGCTTTGAGTATGGAAGAAATGTAGATGTAGCGCTCGTTCGTGATTATCGACTCGGCATCGTCGTCCATCTCTTTTTCTGCGGCTAAAATATCCAACTCGATATGTGCCATTTTTTCGGGTGGAATTGCCATTTCTTCAAGCACCTTGTCATCTCGCTCGAAAATTTTAATCGCATACCATCTTTGTTGCTCTTCGGGCATTGAATGGAGAGTTGCCTCCTCGATATGCGCTATTGCGTGTTCAACTGAACCTGAGAATGTGTGCATCGGGACTGTTTTTCCCGATTTTGCAACTTCAATCGCCATTTCAGCGGCATCTGTAATTCCCGTGCCTTTTAACGCAGAAATTTCGACAATTTTGCAACCGAGTTGTCGAGAAAGTTCTTTCGTATCAATTTTATCACCGTTTTTTTGCACGACATCCATCATATTTATCGCAATCACAACGGGAATGCCAATCTCGACAAGTTGAGTTGTGAGATAGAGATTTCGCTCCAAGTTTGTGCCGTCGATTATATTCAAAATCGCATCGGGACGCTCATTTAAAAGATAATTTCTCGCAACCACCTCTTCGAGTGTGTACGGCGAGAGCGAATAGATACCAGGTAGGTCGGTTATGATTACATCGCTATGCTTTTTTAGTTTGCCTTCCTTTTTCTCGACTGTTACTCCCGGCCAGTTGCCGACAAACTGATTTGAGCCTGTCAACGCATTAAAAAGCGTTGTTTTTCCGCAGTTCGGATTACCTGCGAGTGCTATTTTAATACTCATATTTACTTCCTTTCTTTTTAGTTACCGTAGGGTAACCAATGTGCAAAAAATAAAAAGTCTTTATTCGACTTCAATCTTTTCGGCGTCTGCTTTTCGCAAACTAAGTTCATAACCACGGACTGTTATTTCAATCGGGTCGCCAAGTGGGGCAACTTTTTGGACATAAATTTCAACACCCTTTGTTATGCCCATATCCATAATTCTGCGTTTTATCGCGCCTTCGCCATGGAGTTTTACAATCCTTGCAGTTTGACCGATTTTCACGTCTTTCAAAGTTTTCATATACTCTTTTCCTTTCGTTTCAGTTCAATAAAAATGCCGTGAAGTGGCTTTATACCATAATTTTTCGTGCCATTTCTTCGCTTATAGCAACTCTCGATTCCTTGACATTAACGATGACATTTCCGCCAAGAGCAGTTATTATTTTGATATTTCCACCAACGACAAAGCCAAGATTTTCGAGATGTTTTTTCACTTCTGCACTTCCTCCGATTTTCTTGACTGTGTTTTCTTCGCCTACTGTCGCAAGTGCCAAAGGCATCATTTTTTATTTCCCCTCTTTCAAGTTAGCGTGCGCTAACTTATGATTTTAAATAACAGTCAGCAGTTACCTACCGCTAACCTTACGCTATATATTATAGTTACCCTTTGCTAACTTGTCAAGTGTTTTTTGTAAAATTTTTTATTTTTTTCTGCTAAAAACACAAAACTTGATTTTAAGTTCGTTTTATGATATAATTCTTACAAAGAAAGAAGGTGGCGTTTTGGCAATTCAAGAATCGGGAGAAATGTATCTCGAAACGATACTCGTTTTATCAAAAAGGAAAAATACAGTTCGTGCTATTGATATTGTAGAAGAAATGGGTTTTTCAAAGCCGTCAGTCAGTCGTGCGATGAGCCGTCTGCGTAACGAACAGTTTATCATAACCGACAAAAACGGATACATCGCTCTAACTGAAAAGGGCAGACACATTGCCGAAAAGATTTACGAGCGCCACACTTTTTTAAAAGAGTATTTGATGCGACTTGGCATTGACGAAAAAATTGCGACAGAAGACGCTTGTAAAATCGAGCACGATATTAGCGATACGACTTTTGAGGCTATTAAAAAACACATTCTCGGAAAATGACATAAAAAAACCACAGTAGCAACTGTGGTTTTTTTAGTTTGTATTATTTTATGTACTGTGCTGTGAACTTTTTGAGTTCGTCCTCATTCTTCGGATCGGGTGTTCCTGTATTTTCGAAGAGCGACCACTTTTCAGTATGGCACACAGATTCGGACGGAGCAAGACTTGCTTTTGCACCGAGAGTTTCCATTTCAAGGATAAACTCGTTGGTGTAGGTTTCAAATGAAACGCCGTAGTCCTCATACTCCTTGCCCTGCTCGTGAGTATATTGCTTCACGAAAACGGTATCGCCAAGAACATACATTGCCCAGCCGTTTTCGTTGTCAAGGCCGAGTTTGAAAGCCTGTTTCACATTCTCGTCCTGACGAAGTGTGATAAACTTATCGCCAAAATAAACACGCTCGTCTGCCATATTGCTATATGCCCACATAATAACCTTGCGGTTTGCGAGCAAACCTGTATCGGTTGTGTTCTGCGGAATGATTTCGAGACCGCCTTTATTGAGAACGGTCAATGCCCACGGAGAGAAGTTGAGTTGCTTATCTGAAATGTTTTGGATATGGTGGTCGATTTTTACGCTCTCGCCATCAAGTGACAACTCGATTTTATATTGAACACCGTTCTCTTTTTGAGCATTCGGTTTGAAAATTGCACCGTTTTCGGTAATCTCGTACTCAACCGGCTCGTTGTCGGGATAGTAGGTTTCGGGCATAGACTCGGGTGACATCCAAAGTCTGTGACCGCCGTAGATATACCAAGTTGCGCCCTTATAGTAATACTTATCGAAGCTCTCACCGCTTGCCTGTGTATCACGGTCAATATCGTTTTTCATAATATTGACTTCACTGCCAACACGAGATGCACGAATGATACGAGGTCCTACATCAATTGTTACGAGCAAAGAAATTTTGTCGTTTGAAAGTTCAAGACAATTTCCAAAATTAAGATATTCACCATAAGGTTTAACTGTTACGTTACTCATAATTATTTCCTTCCTTTATTCAGCGTTCAAACTGTTTTTCATATACTCTCTAAACTCATCACCGTCAATCTTTTCGTTTGTGAAAAGGAGTTGTGCGACGTGCCCGAGTTGAGTCATATTATTACGGAGCAAGTCACGAGCCTTATCATACTGCGTGATAACGATTTTCTTGATTTCCTCGTCAATGATTGAAGCAATCTCCTCGCTATAATTCTGATGCGAACCAAAATCTCTGCCAAGGAAAACTTCCTCATTTTGACTGCCGAGAGCAAGCGGTCCAATACGGTCGGAGAAGCCGTATTTGGTTACCATATTTCGAGCGAGTTCGCTTGCACGTTGGATATCGTTTGATGCACCTGTGCAAACATCGTCCTGTGTCAGCTCCTCTGCCGCTCTACCACCCAAAAGCGAACAAATCTGCTCGTTGAGTTTGGTTCTTGAAACGTGCTGATCGTCGGTGTTCGGGATATACATTGTATAACCTGCCGCCATACCACGAGGAATAATCGAAATTTGATGAACGGGATCTTGCG
Organism: Oscillospiraceae bacterium; assembly: GCA_902795765.1. Taxonomy (GTDB): domain Bacteria; phylum Bacillota; class Clostridia; order Oscillospirales; family Acutalibacteraceae; genus RUG14109. Next base: position 8,009 of record CADBMQ010000144.1, read on the forward strand.
TTGGCAAGAAGTAGGAAACGATTGCGTGACCTGCTTCGTGATACGCTGTAATCCACTTGTCACGATCTGTGACAACGTGAGATTTTTTCTCTGTACCCATAACTACTTTAATTGTAGCTTCTTCGATATTTGCTTCTGTTATCGCCTTTTTGTTCTCACGAGCCGCCAAAAGTGCTGCCTCGTTCAAAAGGTTTTCAAGGTCTGCACCCGTAAATCCGGAAGTTGATTTTGCGATTGTCGCAAGGTCAACATCGGGGCCGAGTGGCTTACCACGAGAGTGTACCTTCAAAATTTCTTCTCTGCCCTTAACATCGGGGTAGTTTACAGTTACCTGACGGTCGAAACGGCCCGGACGCAAAAGCGCTTTATCAAGAATGTCGGGACGGTTAGTTGCTGCGATGATTATAACACCGTCATTCGCACCGAAACCATCCATTTCAACGAGCAACTGGTTGAGTGTCTGCTCACGCTCATCGTGACCGCCACCGAGTCCTGCGCCACGTTGTCTGCCGCCAGCATCAATTTCGTCTATAAAAACGATTGCAGGAGAGTTCTTCTTTGCGGTATCGAAAAGGTCACGCACACGAGATGCACCTACACCGACAAACATTTCAACGAAGTCTGAACCCGAAATCAAGAAAAACGGTACACCTGCTTCGCCTGCAACTGCACGAGCGAGAAGAGTTTTACCTGTACCGGGAGGGCCAACAAGAAGCACACCCTTCGGAATTCTTGCACCGAGTTCGTTAAACTTTTTAGGATCTTTCAAAAATTCAACGATTTCTGCGAGTTCTTCTTTTTCTTCGTCTGCACCTGCAACGTCAGCGAATGTTGTTTTGCGTTTTTCGTCTTTATTATTTTTGAATTTCGCCTTACCGAACGACATTGTTTTGTCGCCACCCATACCGCCCATACGGCGAGTTATCACGATGAAGAAGATAACCATAAAGGCAATCATAATTATCGTCGGGAGGAACGACATAATCAACGAGCCACCTTGACCCGACTCCATATCATAGGAAATTTCGGCAGTTTTAGCAGTGATTTTGCCGTCCAACACATTTTGGTCAATTTCGGCACGGATTTTTTCAAAATCTCTGATGAACAACGAAGAGTCGGGCACAGAATAACTTTGTGCTTCGTCTGCGTTTATTCCCTGTTTTTTGATGAGTTCTTTTTGTTCGGATTTGAATTTTTCACTATATTTGAACTCCATTTTTCCGCTCGACAAGTTTAGGTCGAACTCGGAAATGTAGCAGTTTCTGAATTTATCCAAAAACTCCGAATATTTTTGATTTGCACTCGGCAATGCTGTACCCCACATTGTAAAGATGATGATAAGTATCACCAACGGAATTGCAACGTAAAATACAACGTTTTTAATGCGATTTTTATTATCGTTTATGGAAATCATCTCCCTTGAATATTTCTGTGATGAGAACGGCATTTTTTGTATTCTCATCAACTGCATAACTTTCTGAAACACCAAATCCCTGCGCCCAGATTATATTATCCCCATCGGATAGTACGGCATACTTTCCACGCTCGAAAACGGGAATTTTTGCCTCGTTATAAAGTCGGCGAAGTGACTTCGTGCATCCTCTGCCATACAATCGCACGGCATCGGATTCTTTTTTTGACCTTATTATAATATGCTCAATTATTTTATCATAATCAAAGCAAAATTTAAATAACAAATTGTGAATTTTAGGACAATTCTTTATGTTGAAATCGCTTATTTTTTCAAATTTCAGCGTAGAGTACGGAGTTTTGACTGTCGAAAGTGAAAAGTCACATTCAAAATAATCGGGATATTTTTTGAAAAATCCGATTTTCCCTTGCGACACTTCTAAAAATAAATCATCAAAAATCTGCGTTTTGCCACCTTCTCGCAACACTTTGACTGCGAGTTTTGTGTGCATTTTATCAGGTGTTTTGGAAAACCTTTCGCAGTTCATTCGTACATACTCACAAAGCACAGCATCGTCTGCTTTTTGTGCCAGCTCTGCACTATCTCCAATCTGCTCTGCCATATTTCGCAAATGCTCAACCGCACCGCCAACAGTATCCGAAAGTCGCTGAACTGATTCCAAAAAAGCAGGATTTAACTCTTCAAAAAGCGGAACGAGATTATGGCGAACACGATTTCGTGTATAGTCATCGGTCAGATTGGTCGAGTCGGTCACCCACTCGATGCCATTTGATTTGAGATATTTCTCAACCTCGTCACGACTGCACTCCAAAAGTGGTCGTATTATGTTTTGACGCTTAATCGGAATGGGATTTAATCCCGATAGCCCACTGCCACGAGCCAAATTCATCAAAAGTGTTTCTGCACGGTCATTTTTTGTGTGTGCAGTTGCGACCTTGCCCGAAAGCGACTCGAAGATTTCGTATCTTGCCTTGCGTGCGGCAAGTTCAACACTATCGCCACTCGCACTCGAAAGAGCGTTCACATCAACTCGATGAACCACACACTCAATTCCGAGTTTTTTGCAAGTATCACGGACAAACTGCTCGTCCCTATCCGACTCATCGCCACGCAAAAGGTGGTTTATATGCACACATTTCAAGTCAAAATCAATTTTCGAGCGAATATCATTTAACACGTACAAAAGGGCGGAAGAATCCGCCCCGCCCGACACGGCGGCATACACCGTGTCATTGCGATTTATCAAATTATTGTCGAAAACTGTTTTTTGTACCTTACTGTTCATCGTAATTTGCAATAGCAGTAAAACGGGTGAATTCGCCGTCCCAATGCAGTTTGATATCGGCTTGTCTACCGTGACGGTTTTTCGCAACTTTGAGCCAAGCCTCGTTTGGATTTACATTTTCGGGGTCTTCGGTATCGTCATAATAAGCGTTACGATAGATAAACATAACTATATCGGCATCTTGCTCGATTGAACCCGAATCACGCAAGTCTGACAACGCAGGTATATGCGATTTGCCTTTCTGCTCGGTACCACGGTTCAACTGTGCACACGCTATTACGGGAATACCAAGTTCCTTACCCATTGTTTTGA